>CAIMWH010000144.1 GCA_903845065.1 uncultured Rhodospirillales bacterium
ACAATGAGACACTGGATCACCTCCTTTCGGTTGTTGACGATGACGCGGAGCCTGCGCCGATTCTGGCGCTTCGCACAACCGAAAAGTGATTTTCAGGCGCCGGCTTCGAGCTGGATGCCCTTTTCCTCCAGCATGGTGGCCAGCTCGCCGGACTGGAACATCTCGGTGACGATGTCGCAGCCGCCGACGAACTCGCCCTTGACGTAGAGCTGGGGAATGGTGGGCCAGTTGGAGAACTGCTTGATCCCGTCACGCAGGGCAGCATCCTCCAGCACGTTGGCGGTTTTGAAGGGGACGCCCATGTGGGTGAGGATCTGCACCACGCGGGCGGAGAAGCCGCACTGCGGGAACATGGCGTTGCCCTTCATGTAGAGCATGACGGGGGCTTCGCTGATTTCGGCCTGGATGCGCTCGAAGGCGGGGTTGCTCATGGTTCTGGGTCCTGTTCAGGGGGCTGAGGTTTGGAGGGCCAGGGCGTGCAGCTCGCCCCCCATCCGGCCGCGCAGCGCGGCGTAGACGATCTGGTGCTGCTGGACGCGGGATTTGCCGCGGAACAGCTCGCTCACCACCACGGCGGCGTAGTGATCGCCGTCACCGGCCAGGTCCTGGATGGTGACGACGGCATCGGGCAGGGCGGCCTTGATGAGCGCTTCGATTTCGGGAGCCTGCATCGCCATCGCGGTGGTGTGTCCTATGCTTGGCCCGGCTGTTCCATCCAGGCGCGGAAGAATCGTTCATTGGCGCTCCTGAGCGCCGACAGAGACATGGTGGCGCCATCCGGAAGTGTCAAATCCCCCCCGGTGGTTGTGGCCTCGCCCAGGCGCATGGCGGGCACGCCGGCGAAGGAGGCGGCCTGGAGGAGGGCGGCGGCATCGGTCACGGCCAGGATGTAGCGGCCCTGGTCCTCGCCGAACCAGAAGGCGTGGGCGGCGACGCCGGCGGGGCCGGGCAGCAGGCGCAGGCCGACATCGCCGGCCATGGCCATTTCGGTGAGGGCGACGAGGAGGCCGCCGTCAGACACGTCATGACAGGCGCGGACGTGGCCTTGCAGGATCTGGCCGCGGACGAAATCGCCGTTGAAGCGTTCGGCGGCGAGGTCCACCGGGGGGGGCGGGCCCTCCTCGCGGCCGGCGATTTCA
Organism: uncultured Rhodospirillales bacterium; assembly: GCA_903845065.1. Taxonomy (GTDB): domain Bacteria; phylum Pseudomonadota; class Alphaproteobacteria; order Acetobacterales; family Acetobacteraceae; genus CAIYPH01. The sequence goes on from CAIMWH010000144.1 coordinate 1,140, forward strand.
CGCAGCCAGAGGGACTGGCCGAGCCAGCCGGCGGTGGTGCCGACAAGCACGAGATCGAGCCCCGGGGCGGCGGCGAGACCCACCGCCTGGGCCGCATCCTCCAGCACGCCGAGGCCGCCGATGGCGGGGGTGGGCAGGATGGGGCGGCCTTCGGTCTCGTTGTAGAGGCTGACGTTGCCGGAGACCACGGGGAAATCGAGCGCGATGCAGGCGGCGGCCATGCCGCGGATGGCGGCGGCGAACTGGCCCATGATCTCGGGCTTCTCGGGGTTGGCGAAGTTCATGTTGTCGGTGATGGCGAGCGGGCGGGCGCCGGTGGCGGTGATGTTGCGCCAGGCTTCGGCGACGGCCTGGGCGCCGCCGGCCTCGGGGTCGGCGAGGACGTAGCGGGGCGTGCAGTCCGTCGTGAGCGCCAAGGCGCGCTTGCGGCCTTCGAGCTTGACGATGGCGGCGTCCGAGGCGCCCGGGCGCTTGACGGTCTGGCCGCCGACGGTGCTGTCATACTGGTCCCATACCCAGGAGCGGGAGGCGAGGTCGGGGCAGGCGATCAGGGTTTCGAGCGCGGCGCCGAGGCCGGCGGGATCGGGGATGGGGCCGAGAGGGGCGCGCTTGGGGGTTTCGACGGTGGGGCGGTGGTAGAGCGGGGCCTGTTCGGCCAGCGGGTCGAGCGGGATATCCGCTTCCACCACGCCGTTGTGCTTCACCACGATGTGGCCGGTATCGGTGAGGTAGCCGATGACGGCGAAATCGAGGTCCCACTTCTCGAAGATGGCCTGCGCCATTTCGCGGCGCTCGGGCTTCACCACGATCAGCATGCGCTCCTGGCTTTCGGAGAGCATCATCTCGTAGGCGGTCATGTGGGTTTCGCGCTGGGGCACGGCATCGAGATCAAGCTCGATGCCGACGCCGCCCTTGCCGGCCATTTCGACCGCCGAGGAGGTGAGGCCGGCGGCGCCCATATCCTGGATCGCCACGATGGCGTCGGTGGCCATGAGCTCGAGGCAGGCCTCGATGAGGAGTTTCTCGGTGAACGGGTCCCCCACCTGCACGGTCGGGCGCTTTTCCTCGGAATCCTTGCCGAACTCGGCCGAGGCCATGGTGGCGCCGTGGATGCCGTCGCGGCCGGTTTTCGAGCCGACGTAGACCACAGGGTTGCCGATGCCGGCGGCGGCGGAGAGGAAGATCTTGTCCTGGGCGGCGATGCCGACGGTCATCGCGTTGACCAGCGGGTTGCCGTTGTAGGCGGGGTGGAAGTTGATTTCGCCGCCGACGGTGGGCACGCCGACGCAGTTGCCGTAGCCGCCGATGCCGCGGACCACGCCATCGACGACATGCTTGGTGCGGGGCAGCTTGGGGTCACCGAAGCGCAGCGCGTTGAGGTTGGCGATGGGGCGGGCGCCCATGGTGAACACATCGCGCAGGATGCCGCCGACGCCGGTGGCCGCACCCTGGTAGGGCTCGATGAAACTCGGGTGGTTGTGGCTCTCCATCTTGAAGATGGCGGCCAGGCCCTCGCCGATATCGACCACGCCGGCATTCTCGCCCGGGCCGTGGATGACCCAGGGGGCCTTGGTGGGAAGGGTTTTGAGCCACACGCGAGAGGATTTGTACGAGCAGTGCTCGGACCACATCACCGAGAAGATGCCAAGTTCGGTGAGGGACGGCGTGCGGCCCATGATGGCGAGCACGTTTGCGTACTCGTCGGCGCTGAGGCCGAATTCGCGGGCCAGGGCCTGGTTGACGTCTTTTGCCATGGGTCAGGCTGCCAATGCGGCGACGAGGCCGTCGAACAGGGGTTTGCCGTCGGTGCCGCCCATCAGGGGGTCGACGAGGTCTTCTGGGTGCGGCATCAGGCCGAGGATGCGCAGGTTGGGCGACAGGATGCCGGCGATGTTGCGGGCGCTGCCGTTGCGGTTGGCCTCGGCGGTGAGGGCGCCCTGCGGGGTGGCGTAGCGGAAGGCGACCAGATTCTCGCCTTCGAGGCGATCGAGCGTGGCGTCGTCGGCGAAATAGTTGCCGTCACCATGGGCCATCGGAGAGCGGAAGATTTCGCCCTGCTGGTAGTGGCCGGTGAAATCGGTGTCGGCGCGTTCGACGCGCAAATGGCAGTCCATCGAGAGGAAGCGCAGGCTGGCGTTGCGCAGCAGGGCGCCGGGGAGGAGGCCGGCCTCGGTGAGGATCTGGAAGCCGTTGCAGACGCCGAGGATGTGGCCGCCGCGGGCGGCGTGGGCCCGGATGGCGCCCATCACCGGGGATTGCGCGGCCATGGCGCCGCAACGCAGGTAGTCGCCGTAGGAGAAGCCGCCGGGGATGACGATGAGATCGACGCCCGAGAGGTCGGTCTCCTTGTGCCACACCATGCGCGGCTTGTGGCCGGAGCAGGTTTCCAGCGC
>CAIMWH010000145.1 GCA_903845065.1 uncultured Rhodospirillales bacterium
GCTTCCTTCACTGCGGCCTCGGCGGCGCCAATGGCCTCCCGCAGCACATCGACGTCCCCGATATGGTTCGCCAGCACCAACACGAGTGCCGCATCGAGATCGGCGCTGCGCGCGGGATCGATGCGGCGATGGGCCTCGACCAGCAGGCGATAGGCGGCGTCCGGATCGGCAAAGCGGCTGTCGGTATCGAGTTTCATGGCGAGATCCTATCCACCGGCCCGCGTCAGGGCATCGGCGAGGCTATGGCCGGCGCGGGCGCGGGCAGCGACGTAGCCATCCGGGCGGAGGAGATAGGCGTCGCCGGGATTCGTATCATAGCGGGTGGCGAAGGTGCCGTCGGGGTCGCGCCATTCCGGCCCGATGGCAATGGTGGTGGCGCCGGGCAGGTCCGGCCCGGCGCCGTGGCGCAGCAGGGCGAAGCGGCAGCCGGCGGCGCGGAAGGCATCGGTGAGGAACGCGGGGCGTCCATGCAGGTCAAGCAGCGGGGCGTCGATGAAGTGGGCGCCGGGGGGTGGGCCGGCCTGCCACGGGGAGCGATCGGGGGTGGACAACGGCGAGGCGTAAACCGAGGGCTTGGAGAGACGGCCGGCGTTGACCATGCGCTTGGCGAACTCATGACTGCGGGCCAGGCGAAGGGTGATGGTGCGCAGACGGCGCTCGTAGTCACTGTGCGGAGCGATGAAGTCGGTGGCGCGGGTGGAGTTGAGGATGTTGTCGTCGGCGGCCTGGGTGCGCTCGGTGTCGTAGCTGTCGAGCAACCCGGCGGAGGCGCCGTGCAGGATGCGGTCGAGTTTCCAGGCCATGTTTTCGGCGTCCTCGATGCCGGAGTTGGCGCCGCGGGCGCCGAACGGGGAAACCTGGTGGGCCGCATCGCCGGCGAACACCACGCGGCCGTGCACAAAGCGCGCCATGCGGCGGCACTGGAAGCGGTAGAGCGAGATCCACTCGAAGCTGAAATCGTCATGGCCGAGCATGCGGGCGATGCGCGGGCGCACGCGGTCGGGCTGGCGTTCCACCTCGGGATCGGCGTCGGAGCCGAGTTGCAGGTCGATGCGCCAGACATCGTCAGGCTGCTTGTGCAGCAGGGCGGACTGGCCGGTGTGGAAGGGCGGATCGAACCAGAACCAGCGTTCGGTGGGAAAGGCCGCCCGCATCTTCACGTCAGCAATGAGGAACTGGTCCTCGAAGGTGTGGCCGACGAAATCGGCGCCCAGCAGGGTGCGGATGGTGGAGCGGGCGCCGTCACAGGCCACCACGTAGTCAGTGGTGACACGATACGGGCCATCTGGTGTGTCGATGCTCAGGGTGACGTGGTCCGGCCCAGGTTCCAGCGCGGTCACCCGGTTGCGCCAGCGCAGGTCGATGCCGGGCAGCCCCCCTGCCCGCTCCACCAGGAACGCCTCGGCGTAGTACTGCTGGAGGTTGATGAAGGCGGGGAACTTGTGGCCGCCCTCGGGCAGCAGGTCGAACCGGTAGACCTGTTCATCGCCGAGGAACACCTTGCCGACGTTCCACACCACGCCCTTTTCCACCATGGCGTCCGCCACACCCAGCCTATCCCAGGCTTCGAGGCTGCGCTTGGAGAAGCAGATCGCCCGCGAGCCCTCGCCGATGCGGTCGGCGTCATCGAGCAGCAGCACCGAGTGGCCGCGTTGGGCGAGATCGATGGCCAGCGTGAGGCCCACCGGGCCGGCGCCAACCACCACCACGTCATGATGCGCCGGGTCCGCCCGGTCCTGATCGGCCGCACGGCGATAGGCGAAGCGGTAGACCGCCCGCGCGTTGTTCGTCACCCCCGCCCTCCCTTGGCCTCCTGGCGGATATTCCACAGGATACCCGCCGCCGTCACCATGGCGCCGAGCAGCACCAACGGATCGAACCGCTCATGGTAGAGCACCACGCCGACGATGGAGATCAGCGGGATCCGCATGAAGTCGATCGGCACCACCACGATGGCGTCGCCGTGGCGGAAGGCATTGGTGACGCAGACGTGGGCGAGCAGGCCGGAGGCGCACAGGGCGACCAGGGCGGGGATCATCCCGAGGTTCAGGTAGGGCAGGATCAGCGGCGGCCGATCGGTGATGGCGGCGGCGGCGAGATACAGCGGCAACTGCATCACGTTCATCCACACCAGGATATTGAGCACCGAGTTGCTGCCGGTGAGCCGCTTGGTGGTGGTGAGCTGCACCGCGAACATCAGGGCGGCGAACAGCACCAGCAGGCCGTTGACATCGAACGCAGTCAGGCCGGGCCGCAGGATCACCAGCACGCCGAGGAACCCCAGCACCACCGCCATCAACCGCGAGACCGTCAGCCGTTCGCCAAGGAACAGCACGGAGAGCACCACCGTCCAGGCCGGGGCGGTGAATTCGAGCGCGAACACGGTGGCGATCGGCAGCAGCACCAGCCCGGTGGACCAGGCGGCCTGGCCGGCGAAATGGAACACATTGCGGGTGGCATGCAGCCAGAAGGGCCGCGGCCAGCCGAGGCGCTGCCCGCGCGGCGACAACGCGACGTAGAGGCCAAGGATCACCAGCCCGCCGATATTGCGCACGGCGAGGATCTCGAAAACCGTCAGCACCCCGCTCAGCGCGCGGATGGATACCGCCAACGCCACGAAGGAGCCCAGCGCACCGGTCATCCACAGGATGACCAGCCGCAGGTTGGCCTTCACTCCAAGATCTCGAGCACCGATTCGGGCGGCCGGCCGATCCGCACCCCGCGCGGGGTGACCACCACCGGGCGTTCGATGAGTTCGGGATGGCTCACCATGGCGGCGAGGTAGCAGAACTCCGGCACGCCGGTCTGGTCGAGCCCAAGTTCGCCCACCAGCTTGCTCTTGCGCCGCATGAACTGGGAGGGCGCGAGCTTGAGGGCTTCGAGCAGGCCGGCCAAGGTGGCCTTGTCCGGCGGGGTTTTCAGGTACTCGATCACCGTCGGCTCAACGCCACGCTCACGCAGCAGGGCCAGGGTGCGGCGCGAGGTGGAGCAGGCGGGGTTGTGATAGATGGTGACGTCTCCCATCGAGCGGGCCTCCCGGATGGTGTTGCGCTTCGTTGGTGGTTGTCTTGCCGGGATTCCGGGCGGTCCGCAATCGGGCGGCCGGACTTGCCGGATCATCCGCGGTTCGGATCGTAACATTAAAGTCAGTGATTTCGCGATTGACGCGACGAGTGCCGGGTCCGCACAATCATTAACGATCGTTCAGGATATTTTTACATATCGTTCACGCGGGCCAGTGCCCGTGGGCGCGTACCACGGGAGAACACCATGCTGCTCAACAAGAACGGCCTGCACGGGCTGAATGGTATTGCCGGCTCCACGGATGGCATTTCCGGCACCAACGGCGGCGGCGGGCAGGACGCCTCGGCGGTGGTGGCCTCGGCGATCGATTTTTTCGACGGCGCGACCGCGGTGGGCGGCAACGGCGGCGAGGGCGGCAGTGGCGGCGATGCGGCGGGGCTGAACACTGGCTACACAGGGGTTGCTGGCAACACCGGCGGCGGCGGGCGGGGCGGCAACGCCTACGCATCCAGCGCCAACACGCTCAGCACATCGATTGCGGCGACCGAGGCGCTGGCGTCGGCCTCGGGTGGCATGGGGGGCAGCGCGGCCGCCCTGGGCTATGGAGCCCTCCCGGTCACCGCCGGCGGCAATGGAGGCAACGGCGGCAACGCCAGCGCCCACGCGTTCGATTCCAACAGCGCCGGGGGAGCGATCGCGGTCGCCAATACGACCGGCGGCGGCGGCGGCTCTGCCGACTATGCCGGCCATGTCGCCGGCACCGCCGGCATCGCGCAGGATACCATCGCCACCGCGAACGGCACGACCTCAGCCGAGGTGGACGTGACGCAGAGCGGCGGTGACGGCGGATCGGCGGCGTTCGGCGCGACGGCCACCAATGGCTCCAACAGCACCCTCGTCGACGCAGCGCGCGGCACCACGGTGAACGGCACCCTTGTAATGCGCCAGTTGGCCCTCGGTGGAGCCGGCGGCAGCGCATTCAACGGCGGCGCTGCCGGCATGGGCGGGGCGGCGTCATCCTCACTCACCGATCTCGATGCCCTCAAGGCGAACAAGAGCCTGCAGATTAATGTGAACGTGACCGCCACGGGCGGCAACGCCGGCTTCGACAACGCCCAGGGCGGCCCGGATGCGGCACCGGCGGCCGGCGGTGGCGCCACCGCGTACGGCAAGGTGGCCGGGATTGCGTCTGTCGCTTTGGAGACCAATGCGTTCGGCGGCAACGGCGGCGGGGTGAACGGCGGCACCAGCGGTGCGGGCAGCAATGGCGGCACCGCCGTGGCGAACGCCAACGTGGTGATGCTCGGCACCGGAGCGATCGTGATCGGCCGCAGCATGGCGCATGCCACCGGCGGCAGCGGCGGGGCGGCGCTCGGGGCCGGCCATACCGGCGGCAATGGCGGCGGGGCGGTGGCCAGCGCCGACTCGCAGGAAACCTATCAGGGCACACTTGGATCGGAGTCCATGGCAACCGTGCGGGGCGGTGACGGCGGCACCGGCGGCAGCGGCGCGGCAGGCGGCAACGGCGCCTCGGCGTCGCTCAACAACGCGGCCACCGGGCGCAGCGCGCAATCGACCCTGACGCTGCTGCAAATCGCCGGGGGCGGCAGCGGCGGCGCCGGTGACGGCGGACATGCCGGCATTGCCGGCAACGCGACCTCGATCATCAACATCACCGACACTCCCGGCCGCAACGCCGCCATCGCCGCCAACGTCTACGCCACCGGCGGCGCCGGCGGGTCGGGCTCGTCGGCGGTGGATGGCACCGCGGGTGGGATCGCGACAGCGAATGCGCAACTGGTTGGCGGCTCGATCGAGGCGCTGGCGGCCAATGCCACCGCCCAGGGCGGCACCGGCGGCAATGCATCGGGCGGGGCGGCGGGCGCGGGCGGGTCGATCACGGCCATCACGTCTGCCAGATCCGGGCAGAACGCCTCCGCCTCGGCATACGCCACGGGGGGCGCGGGCGGCGGCATCTACAACTTCGGCACCCATTTCACCGGCAACGGCGGTGCCTCCGGCGCCGTCACCTCCGTAACCTCGAGCGCGCATTCGGACAACGCGTGGGCGTCGGCCTACGCGACCTCGATCGGCGGCAATGGCGGGCAGGGCGCCGGGGCGGGCTTCAGCGGCGGCGCCGGCGGATCGCTCGATATTGGCACCGATGCCAACCTGACCCATGCCGAGGCGTCCGGCTTTACCGGCGCGGGAGTGTTCATCAGTCAGACCGGCGGCGGCGGTGGCGCGGGCACGAACGGGGCCATCGGCGGCAACGGCGGCGCGAGCCGACTGACCAACGCGGCGGGCGGCTCGGCGCCTGGCCAAGGCGTGACGCTGTCCCAGGAGGCGGATGGCGGCAGCGGCGGCAATAGTGGCAGCGCGGACGCCGGTGCCGGCGGCGCGGGCATTTCGAGCCTCACGCTGAACAACGCCGCCTTTCCGGCGCTGGCGGCCTCGTCCCTCGCCGTTACCATCACCGCCAAGGGCGGCACGGGCGGCAGCGCACCGGCCGCGCATGGCGGCTTCGGCGGCGCCGGCACCGCCACCGGCAATATCGGCGGTATCGGCAGCGTGACGGAGATGACCATCGCGGTGGGCGGCGCCGGCGGCGCCGGTTCGGGCAATGCCAACTCCGGCATCGGCGGCAACGCGATAGCATCCAGCACCGTCACCGCGGCCACGGCGATCGCCAGCGCCCAGGCCACCGGCGGCGACACTGGACAGGGCGGCGCCGGGGTTGGCGCGGCCGATGCCACCGTAATCGCCACGGCCAGCAGCGCCACGCTGACCGCCACCGCGACGTCAGGCAGCATGGACAAGGTGGTCGACCAGGTCGCGGCGGTGGCCTCCTCCAGCCTCGGCGGCACCGGCACGGCGGAAGCCTACGCGCATGCCGGGTTCACGCCGACCACCGTGGGCGTGCCGGGCGGCCATCCCACCATCGCCAAGGTGAACGGCACCCCCAACCCGGACAGCCTGGCCACCGCGCTCGCCAACAACAGCAACCTCGCCGCCGGGTTCGGCGGCACCGGGCAGATATTCTACGCCGCCGGCACCCTCCAGGGCGCACACGGCACCGATATCGGCGGTGCGTCGGAAACCACGTCGAGCATGATCGAGGTCAAGATCAACCCGGCCACCATCGGGCTGCCCGGCATGCTGGCGATCGGGTTCCACGGCGTGGACGTCAACGGCGGCGCCAGCATCACCGATGTCTCCCTGACCATCACCGCGGCGGGGGAAACCTATACGCAGGATTTCGCCACCGCGGCGGACGCGAAGGCGTTCTTCGCCAATGACCTGCTGCCGCTCGGCTCACTCGCCAGCGGCCCGCTGAGCAATGGCCTGATCGACCTGCACGTGACGCTGGGGGTGACGAGCACCCAGGGCAACGCCTCGTTCGGGGTGAACTTCATCGTGGGCGACGCGACCACCCTGCCCCCCGGCACGCTGGGCCTGCTGCACACCTGAAAAAGCGCGGGATGGCGATCAGCGCCTGATCGCCATCCCCGCCCCATCCCGGCGCGGATCGCCGGCCGCCAGCCAGTCCGCCCCGTCACGGCGGACAAGCTGGGTGCCGCCATCGAGGCGGCGCACGCTTGGCCAGTGGCCACGCGCCGCAAGTCCGGCGGCGTGGCGGGCCAAGGCGGGTTCGAGTTCGGTGGTGCCGCTCCAGTTCATCGCGTGCGGGGCGGCCAGGATGGCCTGCGGGTCCCCGAGCGGGCCGGCGAGACGGAGCAGGGCGTTGGCGACGTAGCCGATGATGCGGTAGCCGCCCCCCGCCCCCACCGCCGCCACCGCCGCGCCGCTGGCATCCATCACGATGCAGGGGCCGATGGAGGTACGCGGGCGCTTGCCTGGCCCCATCGCGTTGCCCACCCGCTTGCCGTGGCTGATCGGGTTGAGGGCGAAGTTGGTCATCACGTTGTTGAGGTAGAAGCCGCCAACGGCAAGGCGGGCGCCGAAGTTCTGGTTGATGGTAGTGGTCATCGAGACCGTCTGGCCGCGCCCGTCGGCGATGGAGACGTGGCTGGTCATGCTGCCGCCGAGGCCATCGGTGTGCCCGGCGGGGATTTTCTCGTTGCGCTTCTTGCGATCGACGTGGCGGGCGCGGCGGGCCAGATAGTCCGACGACAGCAGGTGCGTGACGTCAACGCCGGCATGGTCATGGTCGGCATAGGGCTCGCGGTCGGCGAAGGCGACGCGGCCGGCTTCGGCGAGCAGATGGATGTCGTCCTCGCCGAGATCGGTCCCGATGGCACCGAGGCCGAGGCGCTCGACGATGCCGACGAGTTGTCCGGCCGCGATGCCGCCGTAGGCCGGCAGCGGGGCGGTGGCGACGCGCCAGGCACCGAGGCCGAAAATGGGCGCGGCGCGCACCACGGCGCGGTAGTCCCGCATGTCGGCGGAGGTGATGGTGCCGGTGAAGGGATCGGCCAGCACAATGCGGCCGATGTGCTCGGCGATGTCGCCGCGATAGAACGCATCCGCGCCGCCCTCGGCGATGGCGGTCAGGGTGCGGGCGAAATCCGGGTTGCGCAGGCGGGTGCCGATCGGCAGCGGGGTATCGCCGCCGCCGCAATAGAGGGCGCGGGCGAAGGGCTCGTCGCGCATCGGCGGAATTTCCAGCAGCGTGCGGACCACGTAGGGCGAGAGCGGGAACCCATCGCTTGCAAGCTCGATGGCGGGTTGGAACAGCGCCTTCCAGGGCAGCACGCCGAAGCGCCGGTGGCCTTCCTCCAGGGCACGCAGAGCGCCGGGGATGCCCACTGTGCGCCCGCCATAGGCCGCCCGGTCAGACGGCACCACGCGACCGTCATAGTCGCGTTCCAGCCGTTCGGGCACGCGGGCGGGAGCGGCGGCGATGCCGTCGATCGCGGTGACGCCGGCGCTGTCATGCACCAGCAGCATCATGCCGCCGCCGATGCCGGAAGCGTTGGGCTCCACCAGGCCAAGCACCGCCTGCGCCGCCACCGCCGCATCCATCGCGCTGCCGCCGGCCGCGATCATCTTGAGCGCCGCCCAGGACGCCAGCGGGTTGGCCGTGGCCGCCGCCGACTGTCCGCGCGCCGAGCGGGACCGGGTCAGATCGACGTCAAGCCACGGCTCCGCCGCGCGTCCGAACGCCAGTTCCATCGCCGAGTGGCTCCCGACATTGCTCAATCCGCGACTCCCACCATACTCATGCCCAACCGAAGGATTTCAGCATGTCGATTGTCCGCCCACTTGTCTGCGCCGCCATGCTCGCCGGTGCAACCATCACCGCCGCCGCCGCCGCGCCGCGCGAGGACCTCACCATCGGCATGGTGCAGTTCCCGCCCGACATGCACCCCTACATCACCAACACGTCCATCAAGGACTACATACTGCTCACCGCGCGCCGCCTGATGACCAGCTTCACCCGCGGCGGCGAAGTGATCTGCGTGATGTGCGAAGCCCTCCCGACGCTGGCCAATGGCGGCGCCCGCATCGTCGATCGCGCCGATGGCACCAAGGGCATGCAGGTCACCTACACCCTCAAGCCAGGCTATGCCTGGGGCGACGGCAAGCCCGTCACCGCCGGGGATTTCGCCTTTGCCTTCCAGGTGCTGAAGGCATTCTCCGCCCCACCGCAGGTTGAAGCCGTCACCGCCGTGGATGTGCACACCCTGCGCGTCGACCTGAAGCAGACCCGCTACGACTACAACCGCTGGGCCTATGGCCCGCTGCCCGAGCACATCGAGGGGCCGATTTTCGCCGCCGCCAAGGACCCGCTGGACTACGGCCAGAAATCCGCCCTCAACCGCCATCCCGAGGAGCCCGGGCTGTGGATGGGGCCATACCGGATCGCCGAGTTCCGCCCCAACGAAAGCGTCACCCTGGTGCCCAACCCGCACTGGACCGGCGTGCAGCCGCAGTTCAAGCGGGTGACGATGCGGCTGATCGAGAACACCTCGGCGCTCCAGGCCAACCTGCTGTCGGGCGATGTGGACATGGTGGCGTCCGGCAATCTCGGGCTGACGCTCGACCAGATCATCGCGCTGTCCAAGCGCGAGGCCGGGCGGTTCGATTTCGTGTACCAGCCGGCGGTGACCAGCTACGAACACCTGACGCCCAATTTCGATAACAAGTTTCTCGCCGACAAGCGGGTGCGTCAGGCGATCCAGATGGCGATCGACCGCAAGACCCTGGCCGCCAAGCTGTTCGACGGCAAGCAGGAGGTGGCGGACAGCTTCAAGCATCCCTCGCAGTTCGGCTGGGACAAGACGGTGCGAACCTGGCCGTTCGATCCCAAGGCAGCCCGCGCGCTGCTGGCCGAGGCAGGATTTAAGCCCGGTGCCGATGGCATCCTCGCCAATGCCGCCGGCGAGCGCCTGTCGCTCGATTTCACCACCACGGCCGGCAACCGCACCCGCGAACTGGTGCAGCAGGTGCTGCAAACCCAGCTCAAGGCGGTCGGCATCGAACTGGTGATCCGCAACGAGCCCGCCCGCGTGATGTTCGGCGAAACCCTGCGCAAGCGCACCTTCAAGGGGCTGGTCGAATTCCAGTCCGACCCGCCACCCGACTGGGTGCCCGATGTCACCTTCTCCAGCACCTGGGTGCCGACGGCGGAGAACAACTGGTCCGGCACCAACTACATGAACTACCGCAACCCGGCGATGGACTCGGCGCTCAAGGCGGCGCAGGAGGAACTCGATCCGGCCAAACGCAAGCTGCTGTGGAAAAACATCCTCGATATCGCCGCCGAGGACGTGCCGGAGATCAACCTGTACTTCGCCACCACGGCGTTCATCCTGCCCAAATGGCTCAGCGGGGTGGTGCATCCCGAGGCCAACCAGTTGGTGGGGACGGGGCCCGCGTGGATCGAGGCTTGGCGTGCGAAGTGAGGCAGGGCTGTTCTTTTTTGAAAAAAAGAACCAAAAAACTTTTGTCCGTTTAGGGGTTGAGCATGTTTACCACGCGTCCTGAGATCGCCGGAACCTTTGGCGTTGTCGCCACCACGCACTGGATTGCCTCCCAGGTGGGCATGGCGGTGCTGGAACGGGGCGGCAACGCCTTCGATGCGGCGGTGGCCGCCGGGTTCACCCTCCAGGTGGCCGAACCGCATTTGAACGGCCCGGGCGGCGATGCGCCGATCATCATCCATGACGCGATGTCCAACACCCAGCACGTCATCTGCGGGCAAGGCGGCGCGCCGGATGCCGCCACGCCGGCCAAATTCGCAGAGTTGGGGCTCGACCTGGTGCCCGGCACCGGGCTGCTCCCCGCCGTGGTACCCGGCGCCTTCGATGCCTGGGCGCTCATGCTGCGGGACTGGGGCACCTGGGAATTGTCGGATGTGCTGGCCTACGCGATCTCCTACGCCCGCAACGGCATCCATATCGTGCCGCGCATCTCGGCGGCCATCGAAAGCGTCCGCCCGCTGTTCGAAGAGGAATGGCGCACGTCGGCCGCGGTGTTCCTGCGCAACGGCAACGTGCCGGCGCCGGGCTCGCTGTTCGCCCGCCCGGCGCTCGCCGACACCTGGCAGAAGCTCTGCGGCACCGCCACCGGCAGCACCCGCGAGGCCCGCATCGACAGCGCCCGCAACGCCTGGTACCGCGGCTTCGTCGCCGAGGCGATCGGCAATTTCTACCAGAACAACGAAATCCTCGACGCCTCCGGCCGCCGCCATCGCGGCCTGCTGACCTCGGATGACATGGCACGCTGGGCCGCCTCGGTGGAGGAGCCGGTCGGGATCGACTACCACAACACCCGCCTGCTGAAGGTGGGTCCGTGGAGCCAGGGGCCGACGTTTCTGCAACAACTGGCTTTGCTGAAGGTCATCGATATCGGCGCCATGGACCCGCTGGGGGCGGACTTCGCCCACACCGTGATCGAAAGCGCCAAGCTCGCCTTTGCCGATCGCGAGGCGTACTATGGCGATCCCGATTTCGCGCAGGTCCCCCTCGGGCACCTGCTGTCGGACGGCTATAACGACGAACGCCGTAAGCTCATCGGCGCCACCGCGAGCCATGACCTGCGGCCGGGCACTATCCCGGGCTTCGCCGCCGATGTGGACCACGAGGCCTATAAGCGCATCGAACTTCTCACCCGCGCGCCCGGTATCGGCGAGCCCACCGTCGCCCGCCTCGGCGCCATGGGCGGCGATACCTGCCATGTCGACGTGATCGACCGTTGGGGCAACATGGTGAGCGCGACGCCCTCGGGCGGCTGGCTGCAATCCTCGCCCGTCATCCCCGAACTTGGCTTCTGCATCTCCACCCGTGGCCAGATGTTCTGGACCAGGCCGGGCCACCCCAACTCCATCGCGCCGCGCAAGCGCCCGCGCACCACGCTGTCGCCGAGCATGGCGCTGCGCGACGGCAAGGCCTGGATGAGCTTCGGCACCCCCGGCGGCGAGCAGCAGGACCAGTGGCAGCCCGTGATGTTCCTGCGCATGGTGCATCACAACATGAGCATTCAGCAGGCCATCGACGCCCCCTCGTTCCACACCGAGCATTGGCCGTCGAGCTTCTGGCCCCGCGTGGCCCGGCCGGGCAAGGTGGTGCTGGAAGGCCGCTACGATCCGGCGGTGCTGGCCGAAATGCAGCGCCGCGGCCACAAGGCCGAAATGGGCGATCCCTGGAGCGAAGGCCGCATCTCAGCCGCCCGGCTGGAAGCGGACGGCCAGATGTTCGCCGGCGCCAACCCGCGCGGTATGCAGGGATACGCGGTCGGCCGCTGAACGCGGGTCTGGGGGCGCTCGCCCCCAGCGGGTCCAGGGCAGAGCCCTGGCCTTGCTTACTGACCCTTGGCCCCCCGCGTTCAGGCCGGCGGCGGGGCCGGCCAGCCGCCCCAGGTCATTGCGTCCGGGTCGAGGCGCTCGCCCATATGGTCCTCGACGCCCTTGACGCCCGGAACATTCAGGGCGGCGACGGTCATCGCCTTGCGCACTTCGGCCGATTTCACCGCGCCCCACAGATGCACCACGCCGGCATCGACAATCACATTGCCCTCGTCGGGCAGTTCGGCCCACGCCTGGGCGCGGATCTCGGCGAGGTAGGCGTTGCGGATGCGGGTGTCCTCGTCGCCGTTGGTAACCGGCGGCCGGGTGCGCGCGATCAGCGCCTGCAGCAGGTTCGAGCGGCTGACGATGCCCACCACATGCCCGCCGATATCGACCACCGGCACGCGCTTGATGCGCTTGCCCTCCAGGATGTCTACGATATCGCTGATCGGGGTGTCCTCCATCACGCTCACCACCCCATGTGTCATGATCTGGCGGGCGGTGCGGGCATGGGCGTGAATGTATTCGGCGGCCAGCGTGTCCCGCGAGAAGAACAGTTCGAGCCATTTGGGCTGGCGAGGCGCGCCGGGCTCCACCTGGCGCAGCAGGTCCCCCTCGCTGACGATGCCCACCGGGCGGCCGTTTTCGACCACCGGAACCGCGCTGATCCGCTTTTCCATCAGCAGGCGGGCGATGTCGGTCACCGTCGTGTCGGGCGTCACGGTCACCACGTTCTTGGTCATGATGTCGGCTGCGATCATAGCAAGGTCCTCCTCAAGGCCGGCAGGTTGCGCCGGTTTGCAGGCCTACGCCTTGACTTGCGTCAAGCCATTGCGACTGTAGAGCCTTCCCCGACAGGACATCCGCGATGACAAACCTCGACATCCTGCTCCAGGCCCAGCTCGGCAAGGTTCCCGGCGTGGTCGCCATGGCCACCACCGCGACGGACACCCTCTACGAAGGGGCCGCCGGACACCGCGATGCCGCGGGCATGGTGGCGATGACCACCGACACCATTTTCGGCCTCGCCTCGATGACCAAGGCCGTTGTCTCGGTGGCCGCCCTGCAGGAGATCGACGCCGGACGCCTGTCGCTCGACGCGCCGATTGCCGAGGTGTTGCCGGCGCTGGCCGCACCGATGGTGCTGGAGGGGTTCGCGGATGATGGTACGCCGCGGTTGCGCCCGGCGGTGGGGGCAATCACGCTGCGGCAGTTGCTCTCGCATTCCGCGGGCTTCGGCTACGATACCTGGAACGCCGAGATCGCCCGATTTCACACCGCGGCGAAGATCCCCCGCCTGCCCGAAAGCCCCGCCGAACTGGCCCGCATCCCGCTGCTGTTCGATCCCGGCACGGCCTGGAACTACGGCATCAACACCGACATCGTCGGTCTCGCGGTGGAGGCCGCCAGCGGCAAGCGCCTCGATGTCGCCCTGGCCGACGGGGTCTGCGGCATGCTGGGCATGAACGAGACCGGCTTCGAGGTGCCAGCCGAACGTCGCGCCCGCATGGCCACTACCCGCACCCGAGCGCCCAATGGTACGCTGGGCGACGCCGGCTTCCCGATGGATCGCGGCATTCGCTACTGCATGGGCGGCGGCGGCTTGCAGGGCACCGGACGGGACTACCTCCGGTTCATCCGCATGGTCCTCAACGGCGGCATGCACGAAGGCACCCGCGTGCTGTCGCCGGCGATGATGGCGGAGGTGGCGCGCAACCAGCTTGCCCCGGGCGTGCGGGTGCGCCGCATGGTGTCGGGCAACCCCGCGCGCTCCAACGATGCCGAATTCTTCCCCGGCATGGAGAAGCACTGGAGCGCCGCGTTCATGATCAACGCCGAGCCGGCGCCCACCGGGCGCAACGCGGGCAGCCTCGCATGGGCCGGGATCGCCAACACCTATTGTTGGATTGACCAGAAAGCCGGCGTGGGCGGGGTGTTCATGGCGCAGCTACTACCGTTCGCCGATCCTGCGGTGCTTGACGGGTTCGCGGCGTTCGAGCGGGCTGTCTATGAGTTGGTAACGCGACAGTAAAGGCATAAGAAAGCGGTTCTTTTTTGAAAAAAAGAACCCAAAAACTTTTATCCGTTTGCATCGCGCCCTCCCGGGAGTGCGCGATACCAACGGAATAAAAA
>CAIMWH010000146.1 GCA_903845065.1 uncultured Rhodospirillales bacterium
CCACAGAGACACAGAGACAGGGAGAAGCAAGAATCCCTCCTCCTCCCTTCTCCCTGTCTCTGCGTCTCTGTGGTCAACCTGCCTGGCTTGCTTCGCTCCGCCCTAACACCGAGGACCCCACCCCATGAACCACCATGGCGCCTTCAAGGACAAACGCGTCGTCGTCACCGGCGCCGCCGGCATCTACGGCGGCTGGATCGCCGCCGCCTTCGCCCGCGAGGGCGCCCGCCTCTGCCTGTCCGACATGCGGCGCGACAAAATCGAAACCCTCGCCGCCGAACTCGGCCTCGATCCCGCCACCACCGTCCTCCACGGCACCCGTCTCACCGAGTCCGCCTCCATCCAGGACCTCGCGAAACACGTCGGAACCGAATGGGGCGCGCCTGACATCGTCATCAACAACGCCGGCGTCTACCCCCGCACCGGCGTGCTGCTGAACCTCGATGACGCCGAGTTCGATCGCATCATGGCCGTCAACGTCCGCGCCCCCTTCATCGTCACCAAGCACATGTCCCGCCTGATGATCGACAACGGAATCCAGGGCGCCTTCGTCAACATCGGCTCCGGCGCCGCGCGGCAGATGCCAACCGGCTCCGTCACCTACTGCATGTCCAAAACCGCCCTCGAACGCCTCTCCAAGGGCCAGGCTCTCGAACTCGCCCCCTACAAGATCCGCGTCAACGTCGTCGAACCCGGCTTCGCCCCCGGCTCCGACTTCTCCTACCTGCCGCCTGACTACGTCGACCGGATGACCGCCCGCATCCCCCTCGGCCGCAATTCCGGCCCCGACGACACCGCCCAGATGGTGCTCTATTTCTGCTCGCCCACCGCGTCCTACATCACCGGCGCCGTGGTCGCCGTCGATGGCGGCAACTCCATCGGCACCTACCAGCCAACCCCCACCAACGCGTGAGCAACGCCCAACCCGCCCTCGTCGTCGAGAACCTCTCGCTGGCCATCGGCCCGGCGGTGGTGGTCGACAACATCGGCTTCGAAGTCGCCCCCGGCGAGGTGCTGGCCCTGGTCGGCGAAAGCGGCTGCGGCAAGTCCCTCACCGCCCAGGCCATCATGCGCCTGCTGCCGCCCGCCATCCGCCAGCAGGCCGGCCGCATCCGCCTCGGCGCCGAGGATATCACGGCCCTGCCCGAACGCCGCATGCAGGCCATCCGCGGCCGCCGCCTGTCGATGATCTTCCAGGAACCGCAAGCGGCACTTGACCCGCTGACCTCCATCGGCAGCCAGATCGCCGAGGCCCTGCGCCAACCCCTCGCCGAGGCCCGCCCCGCGGTGCGCCGCATGCTGGAGGAAGTCGGCATCTCGGACCCCGATCGCCGCATCGCCCAGCGCCCGTTCGAACTTTCGGGCGGCATGTGCCAGCGCGTGATGATCGCCTGCGCCCTGATCTCCCGCCCCGCCGTGCTGATCGCCGACGAACCCACCACGGCGCTGGACGTCACCATCCAAGCGCAAATCCTCGACCTGCTCCGCCGCCTCGCCATCGAACGCCAGACCGCCGTGGTGCTCATCACCCATGACATGGGCGTGGTGGCCGATATCGCCGACCGGGTCTGCGTGATGTACGCCGGGCGCATCGCCGAATCCGGCCCCGCCGCCGACATTTTCGCCGCCCCACTGCACCCCTACACCGCCCTCCTGCTGGCCTCGATCCCCCGCCTGTCGGACGTGCCGAAATCCGCCCTGGCCGTCATCGAGGGCCGCGTGCCGCAACCCTCCGAATACGGGCCAGGCTGCCGCTTCGCCAACCGCTGCCCCCGCGTGATGCCCCGCTGCACCGCCGAAACCCCGAAGCTCGAGGCCCGTGCCGCCGGCCACCAGGTCGCGTGTTTCGCCGCATGACCCCCACCCTCGAAATCACCAACCTCAAGCTGCATTTTCCCGGCCACGGCGCCCCCATCCGCGCCGTCGATGACGTCTCGTTCTCCATCGCCCCGGGCGAGACCCTCGGCCTGGTCGGCGAAAGCGGCTGCGGCAAAACCACCGTCGCCAACGCCACCGTCGGCCTGCTCGCCCCCACCGCCGGCAGCGTGCGCGTGCTCGGCACCGAACTCGCCGGCGCCGACGCCACCACCCTGCGCGCCATCCGCGCCCGCGCCCAGATGGTCTTCCAGGACCCGGTCACCTCGCTGAACCCGCGCATGACCATCGGCACCGCCATCGGCGAACCCCTGCTGGTCCGCAAAGTCGCCCGCGGCGCCGAACTCCGAGACCGCGTCGCCGCCTTGCTCGAAGAGGTCGGCCTGCGCCCCGACCATGCCAACCGCTACCCCCACCAGTTCAGCGGCGGCCAGCGCCAGCGCATCGTCATCGCCCGCGCCCTCGCCCTGCGCCCGGCGTTGCTGGTGTGCGACGAACCGGTCTCGGCGCTCGATGTTTCCGTCCGCGCGCAAATCCTCAATCTGCTCGTCGAACTGCAAGCCCGCCACGCCATGTCGACGTTGTTCGTCAGCCACGACCTCGCCGTGGTGCGCCATGTGTGTGACCGTGTTGCCGTGATGTATCTCGGCCGCCTCGCCGAAGTGGCCCCGCGTGACGCGCTCTACGCCGAACCCCGCCACCCCTACACCCGCGCCTTGCTCGCCGCCGTGCCGGAGCCCGACCCGGCCGTCCAGCGCGCCAAACCCCGCGTCCCGCTATCCGGCGAAATCCCCAGCCCGGCCAACCCGCCGTCCGGCTGCCGCTTCCACACCCGCTGCCCGCTGGCCACCGATATCTGCCGCAACGCGGTGCCCGAACTCCGCCAGGTCGGCGAAAGCCAGGTCGCCTGCCACCTGGCCTAGCTCAGGCCGCCCGGCGAATAGCGATATGTCCACCCTTGGCCGGCAACGGGCACACGAACCCGCACCGCCCCCCCGCCAGCCCGGCCTGGTCAAGGTCCGGCCGATACCGGTTGGCCGGCAGCCGCGCCAACACCTGACCGTCGATCAGCACCTCGATCTCCACCGGCACCCCGGGTGCCGCCGGATCAACCGCCCACCCCTCCAGCGCCCCGCGCCAGCGTTCCAGCGCAAACCGCACCGGCCCGCCCACCGCCGCCGAGGCCCGCGCGCCGAATTCCGTGCGCAACCGCTCCAGCGCGAAACCATCGAGCAGCCGATGCAAACACGGCCGCCCATCCGCCGGCGCCTGGCGCGGATACAGTGCGGCGAACTCGGCGGCATTGTGGAACATCACCCGGTTGCCGGCATCCACGAACGTCTCCGCCGCCACCCCTTCGGCCAGCACCATGTCGTGGCTGTTCAACTCGACATGCACATAGAACAGCGCCGCCGCGGTGCCCGCCCCGGCCGGCTGCAACGCCTCGCGCAGGATCGTCACCCCGTTCACCAGCGCCGCCGCGGGCACCAGCACGCCGCCATGCGCCGCATCATCCACCGCCACCATATGCATCGGCGCCAGCCGCAATTCCGTCCGCGGCACCGCCACCCCGGCCTTGTCCACGCCGAGGCTGCCCGGGCGAAACAGCACCGGGCGCAGATGCGGATTGGCCGCCATCGTCGCCGCCCCGTAGCTCCGCCGCCCCACCCATTTCACCTGCCGCCGCATGCCGGCCCGCGTCACCACCGTGTCGCCCACCCGCAGCGCTTCCACCCGCCCCTCGCCCGAACCCGTCAGCACCCGCGTGCCGGCGACGAACCCGCCGGCATGAACCGGCTCCCGCGCCACCCCCGCATCACCCGGCGCCGCCGCGTATGAACTCTCCCACAACAACCCGCTGCGCAGCGTGCCAAGCTCCGGCACATCCACGGCAACAGCCGGAGCCGCGCTGGCTTGCGCAGGCTCGGACATCAGGCTCGGTCCGCGCAGGCGCAGCCCCGGCGGGAGAAAGTGGCGAGACAGGATTGACATTGCCGCAATAGGGCCAGCCGTTACCGTGCCGGGTCAATAAACGATTGCGCCAGAACGAAACACCCGCCACATCACGGCGATCACGATCACGTTATCCGATCCCTATCGGCGACAAATCACCGCAGTGCGGAATTGCCGAAGGGGCTCGCCATCGCCGCGAAACATGCCATATGTGCATCGCAGCATAAGCCGGGGGGTGATCGTACCCTGTCCGAATGCCGAGGTTTGTCGATGCGCCGTCTCGTTCTGCCGCTTGCCGTAGCCGCCATTGCCGCCACCCTGCTCGCCCCCCCGGCCGCCGCCCAGTTCGGCCCCGCCGGCCCGCCGGCGGTGGGCGTGATGACGGTGCAGATCCGTCCGGTCACCGAAACCCAGGAATTCGTCGGCCGCATCCAGGCCACCGACAAGGTGGACATCGTCCCGCGCCTCACCGCCGCTCTCGTCGAGCGCGCCTTCACCGAGGGCGGCGAAGTGGCCGAGGGAGACCTGCTCTATCGCCTCGAACGCCCGCAATTCGAGGCCGACCTCGCCACCAAGCAGGCCACCGTCGCCCAGATGGCCGCCCTCCAGCGCAACGCCTCCATCGCCCTCGGCCGCGCCCAGTCCCTGCTCAACACCCCGGCCGGCCAGCGCTCCCAATATGATGACGCCGCCGCCCAGCAGGCGAGCTACGCCGCCCAGCTCAAAGCCGCCGAGGCCCAGGCCCGCATCTCCCAGATCAACCTCGGCTACACCGAGATCCACGCCCCCATCACCGGCAAGATCGGCCGCTCCGCCATCGCGGTCGGCAACATCGTCACCCCCACCAGCGGCCCCCTGGCCAGCATCGTCAGCCAGGACCCGATGTACGTGCTGTTCCCGGTGCCAACCCGCACGGTGAGCGAGCTGCGCACCCGCTACGCCGCCCGCGGCGGCTTCTCCGCCATCGCCATCCGCGTCCGCCTGCCCGATGGCACGCTCTACAGCCGCCCCGGCAGCATCGACTACGCCGATCCCTCGGTCACCCAGGGCACCGACACCATCATGCTGCGGGCCCGCATGCCCAACCCGCTGCGCGCCGGCGCCAAGCCCGGCGAACCCGGCAACCGGGACCTCATCGATGGCTCCTTCGTGGCCGTGCTGGTCGAGGGCGTCGAACCGATCAAGGCCCTCGCCATCCCCCGCGCCGCCGTCGCCCAGGACCAGCAGGGCCCCTACGTCTACCTGGTCGATGCCGAGAAAAAGGTGCAGCTCCGCCGCGTCCAGCTCGGCGCCCAGCAAGGCGCCCTGGTGCTGCTCAACGGCGGCCTGACCGAGGGCGACAGCATTATCGTCGAGGGCATCCAGCGCGTCCGTCCCGGCATCGAGGTCGCGCCCGCCCCGGCCGGCCCACCCGTCAGCGCCCCCCCGGCCGTCGCCGCCCCCCTGAAGCCGGCGGGCTGACCCCATGCTCTCAGCTGTCTTCGTCGACCGGCCCCGGCTGGCCATCGTCATCGCCATCATCACCGCCATGGCCGGCCTGATCGGCATGCTGCGCATCCCCGTCGCGCAGTTCCCCGATATCGTGCCGCCCCAGGTCTCGGTCTCCGCCCGCTACCCCGGCGCCTCGGCGGCCGTCGTCGAAGCCACCGTCGCCCAGCTGATCGAGGCCCAGGTCAACGGCGTCGACCAGATGATCTACATGAAGTCCAACAGCTCCAACGATGGCAGCTACGGGCTCACCGTCACCTTCAAGCCCGGCACCAACCCGGACATCGCCACCGTCAACGTCAACAACCGCGTGCAGGCCGCCCTCGCCCGCCTGCCTCCCGAAGTGCAGCGCAGCGGCCTGACGGTGCAGAAGCGCTCGTCCGCCATCCTCTCCTTCCTCCAGTTCTATTCGGAGGACGGCCCGGACGGAAAACCCCGCCAGGACCCGCTGTTCGTCTCCAACTACGTCACCATCAACGTGCTCGATGCCATCGCCCGCGTCCCCGGCGTCGGCCAAGCCTTCGTGTTCGGCGCGCTCGACTACTCCATGCGCATCTGGCTCGATACCCAGCGCATGATCCAACTCGGCCTCGTCCCCTCCGACGTTACCGCCGCCATCCAGGCGCAGAACGTCCAGGCCGCCGTCGGCCGCCTCGGCGCCAAGCCCACGCCCGACACCACCGCCATCCAGATCAACCTGCAAACCAAGGGCCGCCTCTCCTCGCCCGAGGAATTCGGCGCCATCATCCTGCGCGCCAACCCCGACGGCTCCGTGCTGCGGGTGCGCGATGTCGCCCGCATCGAACTCGGCGCCGCCAGCCAGGACACCGAAAGCCGCCTCAACGGCCAGCCCGCCATCTCCATCGGCATCTTCCTCGCCCCCGGCGCCAATGCGGTCGATACCTCCGCTGCCGTCGCCGCCACGCTCGACAAGCTCTCGGCCCGCTTCCCCGAGGGCCTGAAAAAAATCGTCTTCTACGACAGTTCCACCTTCGTGTCGGACACCATCCGCGAAGTCATCAAAACCCTCGGCGAAGCCTTCCTTCTCGTCGTGCTCGTGGTGTTCCTCTTCCTCGGCAACCTGCGCGCCACCATCATCCCCATCATCGCCGTGCCGGTCAGCCTGATCGGCACCTTCGCCGTGCTGCTGGTGATCGGCTTCACCGCCAACACCGTCTCCCTGCTCGCCCTCGTGCTCGCCATCGGCATCGTGGTGGATGACGCCATCGTGGTGGTGGAAAACGTCGAGCGCGTGCTGGAGGAAGAACCAGGCATCTCGCCCAAGGACGCCGCGAAGAAGGCGATGACCCAGATCACCGGCCCGATCATCGCCATTTCCCTGGTGCTGCTCTCGGTGTTCGTCCCCATCGGCTTCATCCCCGGCCTCTCCGGCCAGCTCTTCCGCCAGTTCGCCGTCACCATCAGCGTCGGCATGATCATCTCGGCCACCAACGCGCTCACCCTCTCGCCCGCCCTCTGCGGCGTGTTCCTCCGCCATACCGACAAGCGCCGCGGCCTGATGTCGGGCGTGCTGCGCGGGATCGACTACGCGCGGGACGGCTACGCCAGCATCGTGCGCCGCCTGCTGCGGGTCTCGGCGCTGGCCATCCTGCTCATCGGCGGCTTCGGCGGCGGCATCTACGGCCTCTCGCTCCTCACCCCCGGCGGCTTCCTGCCCGAGGAAGACCAGGGCGCTTTCTTCATCCCGGTCCAGTTGCCGGACGGCGCCTCCGTCGCGCGCACCCGCGCCGTGGTGGCACAAATCGAGGGGCTGCTGAAAAAGATCCCCCAGGTCGAGAAAACCCTCGCCATCGTCGGATTCTCCTTCCTCGACAGCGCCGCCCAGAGCAACTCCGCCTTCATGGTGGTCGGCCTGAAGCCCTTCGCCAGCCGCACCGAAGCCGCCGACAGCGTCCAGGCCGTCATCGGCCGCGTGTTCGGCGCCCTGCAAACCGTGCGCGCCGCCACCGCCTTCCCGCTCAACCTGCC
This sequence comes from uncultured Rhodospirillales bacterium, assembly GCA_903845065.1. Taxonomy (GTDB): domain Bacteria; phylum Pseudomonadota; class Alphaproteobacteria; order Acetobacterales; family Acetobacteraceae; genus CAIYPH01. Next base: position 7,306 of record CAIMWH010000146.1, read on the forward strand.
CCCCATCATCGGCCTCTCCACCGGCGGCGGCTTCACCTACCAGTTGCAAAACCTCGAAGGCCGCGAACCCGCGGAAATGGGCGCCGCCATGTTCGGCCTCCTCGGCGCCGCCAACGCCGACCCCCGCCTCACCCGCGTGTTCTCCACCTTCTCCGCCACCACGCCGAGCCTGTTCCTCGATATCGACCGCGACAAGGCACAAGCCCTCGGCCTCTCCACCTCCGATATCTTCAACGCCCTGCAAGCCACCCTTGGTGGCCTCTACATCAACGACTTCAACCTCTTCGGCCGCACCTGGCAGGTCAACCTGCAAGGCGAGGCCAGCGATCGGGCCGATATCGATGCGGTGTGGAAAATCCACGTCCGCAATCGCGCCGGCGCCATGGTCCCCCTGCGCGCCATCGCCGACGTGCGCGTGGTGCTCGGCCCGCAATCCATCAGCCGCTACAACAACTATCGCACCGTCACCGTGCTCGGCTCGCCCCGCCCCGGCCAATCCTCCGGCGACGCACTCGCCGCCATGGAACAGGTCTCGGCCAAAACCCTGCCCGGCGGGTATGACTTCGAATGGACCGATACCTCCTACCAGGAGAAACTCGCCGCCGGCCAAACCGGCCCCATCCTGGCCCTGGCCGTACTCTTCGCCTACCTCTTCCTCGTCGGTCTCTACGAAAGCTGGGTCATCCCCGTCCCCGTGCTGCTCTCCGTCGCCGTCGGCGTGTTCGGCTCCTACGCCGGCCTCTGGCTCACCGGCCGACCGCTCGATCTCTACGGCCAGATCGGCCTCGTCGTCCTCATCGCACTCGCCGCCAAAAACGGCATCCTCATCGTCGAATTCGCCAAGGAACAACGCGAAGACGGCAAATCCATCCGAGACGCCGCTGTCCTCGGCGCCCGTATGCGATTCCGCGCCGTCATGATGACCTCCATCGCCTTCATCCTCGGCCTCATCCCCCTCGTCACCGCCCACGGCGCCGCCATGCTCTCCCGACGCTCCGTCGGACTCCCCGTCTTCGCCGGAATGATCGCCGCCAGCGCCATCGGTATCTTCCTCATCCCAATGCTCTACGTAACCTTCCAATCCCTCCGCGAACGCACCGCCCGCCGCCGAGCACCCTCCCACGGCTAGCGGGGGAAGGTGCCGGAACGGCGAGGCGCGATCTGGAAGGGAAGGAAGGCGGGGGCTTTGCCCCTCGACCCCACCAGGTCCGTTGCGCGCCTTCGCGCGACGGGCCGAGCCCCTGGACCTCACCCACTTAGGCAAGGAATGCTCTGATACTGAGAGA
>CAIMWH010000147.1 GCA_903845065.1 uncultured Rhodospirillales bacterium
AGTATCGTCGGACATGGCGGGTGTGGCTCGGCGCGTTCGCGTGGAAAGGATGGCTTCGACACCCAGTCCTTAAACGTGATCAACGCCTTACGCGACGCCCGCCAGCGAATCCCTGCCACGCCGTGAATAAGATGGGTTAGGTAGGCGTCGACCTGGGGGTTGCAGTAGTGGCTCCAGTTGTAGAGTCCGCCGCCGGATTTGGCGTCGGGGCAGGCGATGATGGCGCGCAGGATGGCGCTGGGTTCGCCGGTTTGGGAGCCGAAGCCGATGAGGCCGAAGGAGTATTCGCCTTTGGCGCCGCGGCCGGCGTAGGCGGCCATGGGGAGGGTTTCGACTTTGGCGGCGATGCCGATGCGGCTGAGCATCTGGCCGACGGCTTGGACGATCTGGGCGTCATTCACCAGGCGGTCATTGGGGCCGTGGATGGTGAGGGCGAAGCCTTCGGGGTAGCCGGCTTCGGACAGGAGTCTTTTGGCTTCCTCGGGGTTGTAGGGCGGGGTTTTCAGGGTGGGGTCGTAGCCGAAGAAGGTGCTGGGGACGAGGTTTCCGGTGGGGTAGCCGAGGCCGGACATGACGCGGTCGGCGATGGCTTCGCGGTTGATGGCCAGCGAGAGGGCGCGGCGGACGCGTTCGTCGGCGAGGGGGTTTTTGGGGAGTTTGGAGCCGTCCTTGGCGGTGACCATGGGCGTGTCGGGGCGTCCGCCGTCGACGTAGAAGTAGACCAGGCGGGCGGAGACTTTCTGGGCGAAGACGAGTTTGGGGTTGGCTTTGGTGGCGGCGAGGTCGGCGGTGGGGACGCCTTCGATGCCGTCGACGTCGGCGGAGAGGAGGGCGGCCATGCGGGCGGCGTTGTTGGGGATGAAGCGGATGGTGACGTGGTCCCAGGTGGGTTTGGGGCCCCAGGGGGTGGGGTTGGCGGCGAGTTCGGCGCGGTCGTCACGGAGGAAGCTGGTGAATTTGTAGGGGCCGGTGCCGATCATGCCGCGGCCTTGGGCGAAGGCTTCGGTGGGGACGCCTTCGGCGGCTTTGCGGGAGAGGATGTAGATGGTGCTGAGGTCATTCAGCAGGAGGGGGTAGGGGGTGGCGGTGGTGATGCGCAGGGTGTGGGCGTCGATGGCGGTTTTGGTGGCGATGGCTTTGGTGAAGATGGCGAAGCCGGCGGGGGAGTTGATGAGGCTGGCGGGGCGGTCGAGGGAGTAGATGACGTCATCGGCGGTGAGGGGGGTGCCGTCGTGGAACTTCGCGGCGGGGTTGAGGTGGAATTCCCAGGTCTTGTCGTCGATGTGGGTCCAGGATTGGGCGAGGGAGGGTTGGAGGTGGCTGTCGGGGTCCATGCGGACGAGGGTGTCGAAGATGTTGGAGGCGACGTTGAGGTTGGCGCCGAGGTTGTGGAAGTGGGGGTCCATGGCGGAGGGGGCGGAGGAGAGGGCGTAGCGGAGGTCGGCGGCGCTCGCGGCGGTGGATAGGGTGGCGGCGAGTGCGGCGGCGATGATGGTGCGCATGTGATGGGTCCCCGTGGCGTTGGGGGGATCATGGGTCGGGTGGGGTTTGGCGTCAAAGGGATGGGGCGATCGGGTTATGCCGGCGCAGATCCAAGCAAGGCAGTGGTTTCACCACCCGCTTCGCTTGAGACAGTGAGATAGGGAGAAGGGAGTAGGATATGGGCTTCGCCGACAGTCGAAATGCCTGGCTCCCTTCGCTTCTCCCCGTCTCACTGTCTCTAGCGCAGCGGGTGGTGCCATTCCTGGCTTGCTGCGCTGACGCGCGCGTCCTTCCCGTGATCGCCCTGGGGCGGTGAGGCTTGCTGCGTTGCGCTGGGGCAGGTTGACCGGGGCGGGGTGGGCGTGCTGCATCGGGGGTTCAAGCTGCGAGGGAGAGCGCCATGAGCCTGGTTCGTCACGACATCGAGGTGTTGGAAGATAGTCCGATCGTCGAGGTTTGGCGGATGGGGTATGGCGATCCGTCGGTGATCGGGATGTTTGCCGGGGAGCCGGATGTGCCGACGCCGGATTTCATTTGCGAGGCGACGGCGCAGGCGTTGCGGGAGGGCAAGACGTTTTATACGCCCAATCGTGGGATCGGGCCGATCCGCGATGCGCTCGCTGATTATATGGAGATGCTCTACAAGGTTCGCATTCCGGAGCATCGGATCGCGCTGACGCCGTCGGGGATGAGCGCGGTGATGTTGATCGCGCAGGCGACGGTGAAGCCGGGCGATAATGTGGTGGCGATCACGCCGTCATGGCCGAACATCATGCGGGCGATGCAGATTTGCGGGGCCGAGGCGCGCGAGGTGGCGATGACGCCGGGGAATGCCGGGTGGTCGCTCGACATGGACAAGGTGTTCGACGCGTGTGATGCGAATACGAAGGTGATTTACCTGGCTTCGCCGGGGAATCCGACGGGGTGGATGATTTCGCGCGAGGAGGCGGAGAAACTGCTGGCGTTCGCGCGGGAGCGGAACATCGCGATCCTGTCGGACGAGGTTTATCACCGGCTGGTGTATGATCGGCCGGTGGCGTTTTCGTTCCTGGATATCGCCAAGCCGACCGATCCGGTGTTTGTGGTGAACAGCTTCTCCAAGGCCTGGGCGATGACCGGGTGGCGGCTGGGGTGGATTGTGTATCCGGAGGGGTTGAAGGACAGCTTCGAGAAGTTGATCCAATTCAATACGTCGGGCGCGCCGGAGTTTTTGCAGGTGGGGGCAATCGCGGCGTTGAAGCATGGCGAGGAATTCGTAAAGTTCTTTGCCGATCGGTGCGCGGCGGGGCGGGAACTGGTGAACGGGCGGCTGGGGCGGATGAAGCGGGTGCATAATATCCCCAACCAGGGGGCGTTCTACGCGATGTTCAGCGTGGATGGGGTGGATGACACGCTGACGTTCTGCAAGCGGGCGGTGGTGGAGGCCAAGATCGGCATGGCGCCGGGGATTTCGTTCGGCAAGGGGTCGGAGCGGTATATCCGGCTGTGCTACGCCAAGAGCCCGGAAATGCTGACCGAGGCGATGGATCGGCTGGAAGCGTTCGTCGAGACGTATCAGGAGGCGTGATGCAGCCCGATGCGCGGACGCTGGCGGCGCTGGAGCGGCTGATCGCGTTCGATACGGTCAGCCGGAACTCCAACCTGGCGTGCATCGACTGGGCGCGGGCGCATATGGAGGCGCATGGGGCGCGGACGCGGATGGATTGGAACGCGGATCGCACCAAGGCCAATATGCTCGCCACGTTCGGCGAGGGGCCGGGGGGCGTGGTGCTGTCCGGGCATGTCGATGTGGTGCCGGTGGATGGGCAGGCCTGGACGTCCGATCCGTTCGTCGCGACGGTGCGCGATGGGCGGGTGTATGGGCGCGGGGCGTGCGACATGAAGGGGTATGACGCGGTGGTGCTCGGCCATGTGCCGGACTATGCCGCGGCGGCGCTGCGCGAGCCGATCCATGTGGCATTGACGTATGACGAGGAAGTTGGGTGCCTGGGGATTCCGCACCTGATTGCCGCGATGGACGGGTGGGGGTACGGCCCTCCGGCTGCATCGTGGGGGAGCCGACCTCGATGCGGCTGGTGAGCGCGCATAAGGGCGGGCGGGTGTATCGCTGCCGGGTGACGGGGCGGGCGGCGCATTCGTCGCTGACCCATACGGCGGTGAATGCGATCGAGTATGCGGCGCGGATCATCGCGCGGATTGCCGAGATCGGGGCGCGGGAGCAGGCAACGGGATTGCGGGCGGCGGGGTTCGATGTGCCGTTCACCACCATCTCGACCAATTTGTTCAGCGGCGGTAATGGGCCGAATATCGTGCCGGCGTTGGCGGAGTTCCTGTTTGATTACCGGTATGTGCCGGGGTTCGATCCGGATGCCATCATCGTGGAATTGCAGGCGCTGGGGGCGGAGTTGACGGCGCGGATGCGGGCGATCGATCCGGCGGCGGGGGTGGAGTTCATTCGGGTGAATGCCATTCCGGCGCTGGCGCCCGATGAGGATGCGGCGGTGTTTCGGATGGCGCTCGGGTTGCTGGCGGACAAGAGCGTGGAGAAGGTGGGCTACGGCACCGAGGCGAGTTTCTTCCAGGAGTATGGGGTGCCGAGCCTGGTGTGTGGACCTGGCAGCATCGAGCAGGCGCACAAGGCGGACGAGTATGTGAGCCTCGAGCAGTTGGCGCGGTGCGACCGGTTCATTGCCGGGGTGGTGGAGCATTTGCGGACATGACGACCAGCCGGAGCATCGAGAGCCGCGCCTCATGGACGGCGGCGATCGCGGCGCTGGCATTGTTCGCGGTCAATAACGGCGCGCCGCTGATCATGGTGGTGGGGCTGAAGGCGGTGGCGGAGGACCTCGACGTGCCGCGCTCGGTGCCGGCGCTGGCGAGTTCGCTGGCGTGGCTGGGGACCGGGCTGGGCGGCATTCCAATGGGGTGGCTGGCTGAGCGGATCGGCATGCGGCGGGTGGGGATTTCGGGGGCCATTTGCGTGGCGCTGGGGATGGTGGTGTCCACCTATGGGGGCATCTGGGGGATCTATATCGGGCATGGTCTGCTGATCGGGTTGCTCGGCAATGGGGCGTTCAATGCGCCGCTGATGACCTATACGACGCGGTGGTTCGACCGGCGGCGAGGCACGGCGCTGGCGCTGATCATGAGCGGGCAATATGTCGCCGGGGTGTTCTGGCCGACGGTGTTCGAGCGCGGTATCGCGGCGTATGGCTGGCGGACGACGATGCTGGGGTTTGCCTGCGCGGAGATCGCGCTGGCGTTGCCGGTGGCGTTGATATTCCTGCGGCCGCCGCCGGCGGCACCGGCGGCGGGGAGTTACGGGGCCGGGCCGATGCCGGGGGGGCAGGTGCTGGGGCTCAATCGAAACCTGGTGCATTTGTTGTTGTCGGTGGGGATTTTCCTGTGCTGCGTGCCGATGGCGTTGCCGTCGGCGCATCTGGTGTCATTCTGCACGGATATCGGGATCAGCCGGGCGCATGGGGCGGCGATGCTGAGCGTGCTGTTGGGGTGCGCGTTTGTCAGCCGGCAGTTCTGGGGCTGGGCTTCGGACCGGATTGGCGGGTTGCGGGCGATCCTGGCGGGCTCGGCGTGCCAGGCGGTGGCGCTGTCGCTGTTCTTGTCGACGCAGGACGAGATGGGGCTGTTCGCGGTGGCGACGGCGTTCGGGCTGGGGTTCGCGGGGATTGTGCCTTCGTATGTGCTGGCGCTGCGGGAGTTGTTTCCGGCGAGCGAGGCGGGGTGGCGGGTGCCGGTGATGGCGTTCGCGGGGCTGCTGGGGATGGCGACCGGGGGGTGGATGGGCGGGCTGCTGTATGACCAGTTCGGGAGTTATGCGGTGGCGTTCGAGGCCGGGGTGGTGAGCAATATCGCGAATTTGCTGGTGATCGGGTTCCTGGTCATACGCAAGCATGGCGGGGGAGTCATGGTAGTTCACATGTTGGGGGTGAAATAAAAATCCATATATAGATGCAATAAATTAATTTACGATGTTATTATTTCGATATATTTTTGATTGTTCACGAAGCAAAAGACGCAGTCCAAATACAAGTTGGGTAACCTGTGCAAGCCAGAAAGCTCGATTGCGCTGCATCAAACACTTCCAGCGCGGTCGACCAGTCGCGCTCCGTCACTCCAGTCAGCATGCCCGGCGCCTTGATACCGGTCACGCAGTGATTCGAACAAAACCCGATTCGGGAGTCCGTCAGAAAGGCATGGCTGGGATTCCGTCCACACAGCCTAAGCACCTGGCTTTCTGCGACTATACCTGTTTGCTAACTCGCTCCAATCCATTCCCTGTGGAAGCGGCCCGTTAAGGATTAGTTGTTCATACTTTTCCAAATGGCGCGGTCCCATCAGAATTCCGGTTCGGCCGCCTGACGTCAATTCCAATAAATAACACGAATAACTCGGGGCAGGTTCACCTCCGTGGGCCATCTCCTGACTAACGACAAGTGAGATTGCTACGCAGGCCATTTTACTTCCTGGATCATCTGATACCAATTTCTCCAAGAAAGCAACGTCTCTGTTCACCCTGTATCGAGGATTGAGTTCCCCAGCCTCTGTATATTTGTTACGACATTTTACACTGATCCAATACTTGAACCCATTTCGCTCGGCGTAAATGTCCGCACCAGGGTGGTTGTATTTCTTGGTAATGTTAAGGTTTTTTACGTCAACAAATCCATTTAAACGAAGCGCTTCCTCGGCAAGACTCTCGCCCAGCGTCCCTATTCGACGATTTCTGGCTGCTGTCGAACGATCAAGTTCGACACGGTCAGCGTTGTTCCAGGTGGCCTTCTCTCCAGCATGACAGCGACCTGACATTAACCTATGAAACTCCATAAGGTATTAACCCGTCATTATCCGGATGAACGGCTGATCCGCCCATCCAGAATGCAGGATCGCACCGAACCGGGCGTTCTGCAACGGCTGTATCGCAAGGTATTAGCCCGTCCTATTCATGGGGCTGACGTTCGTTTCGCGATTTGAGCGGCGGGCATGGATTTCCTGTCGCCTGTTTCATCGCGGTAGCCGGTGGTTTTTGATGGGCGTTGGGGTTTCGGG
>CAIMWH010000148.1 GCA_903845065.1 uncultured Rhodospirillales bacterium
ACACGTCCAGCCCGGCGCCGTAGAGATGGCCGGATTGCAGGGCCTCGATGAGGGCGCCCTCATCGACCAACCCACCGCGCGCGGCGTTGACGAACACGGCGCCCTTGGGGAGCAGGGCGAAGGTTTCGGCATTCATCATCTTCGCCGTCGCGGCGCCCCCGGGCGCATGCAGCGACAGGGCGTCGCAGTGGGGCAGCATTTCGCGGAAGTCGGCATAGTAGGTGGCGCCGAGTTCCACGTCCGGCGCGGCGCGACGGGGCGAGGAATAGAGGATATTCATGCCGAAGCCACGCGCGCGGCGCGCCATCGCCTGGCCGATGCGGCCGTAGCCGATCAACCCGAGGGTCTTGCCCCAGGCCCGCCGCCCCATCATTTCGCCGAGGCCATAATGAACGCGCCAGTTCTTGCGCATGATGCTGTCGTATTCGAAGCCACGACGAAACGCGTTGAGCAGCAGCATGAAGGCGAGGTCCGCGGTGCACTCGGTCAGCACGTCCGGCGTATTGGTCATCGGCAATCCGCGCGCCTTGGCGGCGGGGATATCGATGTGATCGGTGCCCACCGAGCAGGTTGCCGCGATCTGCACGTGGCTCGGGATGCGGTCGATGGTGTCCTTGCGGAACTGCAAATGCGAGGTGAGCATCAGCGCATCGGCCTTGTGCTCATTGAGCATGCGGATCACCGTCTCGGCATCCATATCCTTGCCCTCGGGAAACGGACAGTCGAACTCATCCCGAATACGCGCCGCCACATCGGGCGGAATCTGCCGACTAACAATGAGCCGCGGCTTCATCGCTGTTCCCCTCTTATCGGATAAAAAGTTTTTGCTTCTTTTTTCAAAAAGAAGCGCTTGCTGTCGGCTTTCTACCCGCCGCTACTTCAACCCGGCGCGAAACCGCTGCGCCAGTTCCGCATAGTGCGGCGCCGTCCGCCCGAAGCGGGCCACACCGTCGTCATCCAGCACTTTCCACAGCTTGGCCGGCGATCCGCTCCACATCTCGTTGCGGCCGATCCGCTTGTTCGGCGTCAGCAGTGACCCGGCCGCGAGCATGCCGCCTTCCTCGATCTCCGCGCCATCGAGCACGGTGGCGCCCATGCCGACGAAGGCGCGGTCATGCAGGGTGCAGGCGTGGATGATGCAGGCGTGGCCCACCGTCACCTCGTCGCCGATGATGGTCGCCTCGCGCCCGGCGTTGACGTGGATGATGGTGCCATCCTGGATATTGGTGCGGGCGCCGATGCGGATGAAGTTGGTATCGGCGCGCAGCACGCAGTGGAACCAGATGCCCGAGCCGGCCCCGACGATGACGTCGCCGATCACCGCCGCGGTGGGCGCGATGAACGCGTCATCGGCCACCTGCGGGAATTTGCCCTCGAAGCCGTAGAGCGGGCCGGTTTCACGCATGCACGGGTTCCTTCGCGGCGACCGCGGTTTCGCCCAGCCCGAGCATCAGCCCGATGGACTGCACCGCGGCCCCCGAGGCGCCCTTGCCGAGATTGTCGAGCCGGGCGACCAGCACGGCTTGGCGGCGGGTCTCGTTGGCGTAGACCCGCAGTTCCAGCAGGTCGGTATCGTTGAGGGCCTCGGGCTCCAGCTTGGCGTCCGCCGTGGGGGGCAGCACGCGCACCAAGCCCTGGCCGGCGAAGTAGGCGGCCAGTGCGTCATGCAGGTCGGCGCCGCGCGCCGTACCCGGCAGGGTGTCAAGATGGAGCGGCACCGAGACCAGCATTCCCTGGCGGTAATGGCCCACCGAGGGGATGAAGATCGGCCGACGGGTCAACCCGATATATTTCTGGATTTCCGGCACATGCTTGTGCTCGAAACCCATCCCATACAGTTCAAAAGCGGGTCCGCCCGAGGCGTCATGATCCGCGATCATTGATTTGCCGCCGCCGGAGTATCCGCTGACGGCGTTGATGGTGACGGGATAATCGGCCGGCAGCAGCCCCGCCGTGACCAGCGGCAGCAGCAGGGCGATGGCGCCGGTGGGATAGCAGCCGGGGTTTGCCACCTTGCGGGCGGCGGCCACCAAATCGGCCTGCCCAGGCGCCATTTCGGGGAAGCCGTAGACCCAGTTGGGATCGACGCGATGCGCGGTGCTGGCATCGATGATCTTGGGGGCGTTGGCGCCAAGGCTATCCGCCAAGACGACGCTTTCCTTGGCCGCGGCATCGGGCAGGCAGAGGACGACGAGGTCGACCTCCTCCATCATTTCGCGGCGGGCACCAGGGTCCTTGCGGCGATCATCGGCGATGGAGCGCAGTTTAACGCCGGGCACGCGCAGCAGGCGCTCGCGGATGCCGAGCCCCGTGGTTCCCGCTTCGCCATCGATGAAGATCTTCTTGCCGGCCATGATGCGCTCCTCTCAACGTTTCCATGCTTGTCCAGGCCAGAGCCTGATTGCAAGCCCGCCATACGCGCGCCAGATTTGCACCGGCGCCGACGTCACTCGGTCCGAACGGATGAAAGTTTTTTGTTTCTTTTTTCAAAAAAGAAAGCGCTTCTATTTGAAAAAAGAAACAAAAAACTTTTTATCCGTTTGACCGTCAGATTCGTCGGACGGTGTAGGTCTCTTCCAGGCTGCGGACGATGTCCGCGCTGTGGGCGGCGTCCCGCGCCTCGAACATCACCTCAAGCTGCGCCGCCTGCACGCTCGGCGAGGCGAACAGCCGGTGATGCGACACCTCGATGATGTTGCCGCCGGCGGTGCCGATCTTGCCGGCGATATCGGCCAGTACGCCGGGCCGATCGGGGATTTCCAGCACCAGGCGCTGCAACCGCCCATCGCGCAGCAGGTTGCGCAGCATCACGTTGGCCAGGATGCGGGCATCGATGTTGCCGCCGCAGATCGGCACGCCGACCTTGCGCCCGGCGAACCGCTCGGGGAACGCCAGCAACGCCGCGATGCCGGTCGCTCCGGCGCCCTCGGCCACCACCTTGGCGCCCTCGGCCAGCAGCGCGATGGCTTCCTCGACGGCGCGTTCCGGCACCACCAGAACATCCGCTACATGGGCACGAATGACGGCGAACGGCTGCTCACCGATATCGCGCACCGCGATGCCCTCGGCGATGGTGGCGCCACCGACATGGACGGGCTGCCCGGCCAGACGCTGCGCCACGGCGGCGTAGGCGGCCACCTCGACGCCGATCACCTCAATGCCCGGCTTGACCCCGGTGGCCGCGATGGCGCAGCCGGCGATCAGACCGCCACCGCCGATCGGGATCACCAGCGCGTCGAGATCGGGCACATCCTCCAGCAATTCCAGCGCCAGCGTGCCCTGGCCCGCCATCACGCCGCGATCGTCATAGGGATGGACGAACACCAGTCCCTCGGCGCGCGCCAGCATGTCGGCATGGGCGGCGGCTTCGGCCAGCGTCTCGCCGTGCAGTACCACTTTGGCGCCCCAGCCGGCGGTGCGGGACACTTTGGTGAGCGGGGTGAACTGCGGCATTACGATCACCGCTTGGATACCGAGCAGACTGGCGTGCCGGGCCACGGCCTGGGCATGGTTGCCGGCCGACACCGCGATCACCCCCGCCCGGCGCTCGGCCTCGGTCAGAAGCGCCAGGCGGTTGGCCGCCCCACGCTCCTTGAAGGCACCGGTGGCCTGGAGGTTCTCCAGCTTCAACGTCACCTGCGCGCCGGTGGCGCGGGACACCGAGTCCGAATAGACGGCCGGCGTGCGCAGCACGCGCCCGGCGATCCGCGCCTGCGCGGCGCGGACCTCGGCGAGAGTGAGCATCGGCACCTAGATGAACTTGATCGACATGATTTCGTAGCTGCGGTCACCACCGGGCGCCGGCACGGAAATCGTCTCGCCCACCTTCTTGCCGATCAGCGCCTTGGCCAACGGCGAGGAGATCGACAGGCGCGCGGCCTTGATATCGGCCTCGTGCACGCCGACGATCTGGTAGGTGTGCTCGCGGTCGGTTTCTTCATCGACCACGCGGACATGGGCGCCGAACTTCACATGATCGCCGGTCAACTGCGACGGATCGATCACTTCGACGGCGGAGACGATCTCCTCAAGCTCGGCGATACGGCCCTCGATGAAGGACTGGCGTTCACGCGCGGCATGGTATTCGGCGTTTTCGGAGAGATCGCCATGGCTGCGCGCCTCGGCGATGGCGCGAATGACCGCGGGCCGCTCGATGCTTTTCAGCGTTCGAAGCTCATCTTCCAGCCTCAGCAGGCCGGGACCGGTCATCGGGAATTTCTGCACGGCGGCAACCTCGCAAGCAGAACGGGGAACAAATCAGACGTTAGGCGGCATCACTCCGACAAGCTTACGCCGCGACCGGGCAGATCTGCCAGGTCGCGGCGGAACGTCAGAACGATCCACGAAAGTAGGCTTGCAGGGGGGCAACTTCAAGCCCGCCCGACTTCATCGCCGCAATTGCGTGCGCGGCCGCCCGTGCGCCGGCGATGGTGGTGTAGTGCGGCACCCCATGCGTGAGGGCGCTGCGGCGGATATCGAAGCTGTCGCCCACCGCGCTCGCACCGGCCGCGGTGTTGATCACCATCTGCACTTCGCCCGAGCGGATGGCGTCCACGCAGTGCGGCCGGCCCTCCAGCACCTTGTTGACGGTGGTCACCGTCAACCCGGCCTCGCGCAGCCGGGCCGCGGTGCCGCGGGTGGCCATGATGGTGAACCCCATATCGAGCAGGCGGCGGCCGACGCTGATGGCGGTCGGCTTGTCGTTGTCGCGCACGGAGAGGAACACGCAGCCCTCCATCGGCAGCTTCACCCCCGCCCCAAGCTGGCTCTTGGCGAAGGCGCGCTCGAAGCTGGAGTCGAGCCCCATCACCTCGCCGGTTGACTTCATTTCCGGCCCGAGGATGGTGTCCACGTTGGGGAAGCGGGCGAAGGGGAACACTGCCTCCTTCACCGCCACGTGCGGCGCGATGCTGTCGTCATCCAGCCGGAACTCCGAAAGCCTGGCACCGGCCATCACCCGGGCGCCGATTTTCGCCACCGGCACCCCGGTCGCCTTGGCGACGAACGGCACCGTGCGGGAGGCGCGCGGGTTGACCTCAAGAACGTAGATCTCGTTGTCCTTGATGGCGTACTGCACGTTCATCAGCCCGACCACATTGAGCGCCTTGGCCATCGCCTCGGTCTCGGCCTTCAACTCGGTCACCGTCGCGGGGGACAGGGTGTAGGGCGGCAGGGCGCAGGCGCTGTCGCCGGAATGGATGCCGGCTTCCTCGATGTGCTCCATCACGCCGGCGACATAGACCGTCTCGCCGTCCGAGATGCAGTCGACATCCACTTCGATGGCATCGTTCAAATAGCGGTCGATCAGCACCGGGTTTTCGCCCGAGACGCGGACGGCCTCGCGCATGTAGCGGTGCAACCCGTTGCGATCATACACGATCTCCATCGCGCGGCCGCCCAGCACGTAGGACGGCCGGATCACCACGGGGAAGCCGATACGATCGGTGATGGCCTCGGCCTCCTCGGCTGAGCGGGCGATGCCGTTCTCGGGCTGGCGCAGGCCGAGTTTCTGCAACAGCACCTGGAAGCGCTCGCGATCCTCGGCCACGTCGATGGCATCGGCGGAGGTGCCGAGAATGGGGATGCCCGCCTTCTCCAGCGCCTGTGACAGCTTCAACGGGGTCTGCCCGCCGTACTGCACGATGCAGCCCAGCACGGTGCCGTTGGTCTGCTCGCGTCGCACGATGGCGATCACGTCCTCCGCGGTCAGCGGCTCGAAATACAGCCGGTCCGAGGTGTCGTAATCGGTGCTGACCGTTTCCGGGTTGCAGTTGACCATGATGGTCTCGAAGCCGGCTTCCTTCAGCGCATAGGCGGCATGGACGCAGCAATAGTCGAACTCGATGCCCTGGCCGATGCGGTTGGGGCCGCCGCCAAGAATGAGGATCTTCTGCCGATCCGTGGGGTCGGCCTCGCATGCCGGCACGCCCCAGCCACCCTCGTAGGTGGAGTACATGTAGGGCGTGGCGGAAGCGAATTCGGCGGCGCAGGTGTCGATCCGCTTATAGACCGGCTGCACGCCCAAGCTGGCGCGCAAGGCTGCCACCTCGGCTTCGGGCACGCCCACGAGGCGGGCCAACTGCCGGTCGGCGAAACCCAGCGCCTTGAGGCGGCGCAGCGCACCGGCCTCGCGCGGCAAGCCGTTGGCCGCTACCACCCGCTCGGCCGCCACGATCCGTTCCATCTCGCGCAGGAACCAGGGGTCGAACTTGGTGGTCTCGTGGATTTCCTCCACCGTCCAGCCCTCGCGCAACGCCTGCGCCGCCATCACCAGGCGGTCGGGTTTCGGCTGCGACAGGGTGGCGCGCATCGCATCGCGCCCGCCGTCGCCGGGCAGTTCCACCGGATCGAGGCCGTTGTAGCCGGTCTCCATCGAGCGCAGGCCCTTCTGCAACGCCTCGGCGAAGGACCGCCCGATCGACATCGCCTCGCCCACGCTCTTCATGCTGGTGGAGAGCAAAGCAGGGGTGCCGGGGAATTTCTCGAAGGTGAAGCGGGGGATTTTCACCACCACGTAGTCGATAGTCGGCTCGAAGCTGGCCGGCGTCACCCGGGTGATGTCGTTGGTGAGTTCATCGAGCGTGTAGCCCACCGCCAGCTTGGCGGCGATCTTGGCGATGGGGAAGCCGGTCGCCTTGGACGCCAGGGCCGAGGACCGCGACACCCGCGGGTTCATCTCGATCACCACCATCCGCCCGTCGGCCGGATTGACCGCGAACTGAACGTTGGAGCCGCCGGTCTCGACCCCGATCTCGCGCAGCACCGCGATCGAGGCGTTGCGCATGATCTGGTATTCCTTGTCGGTCAGCGTCAGCGCCGGGGCGACGGTGATCGAGTCGCCGGTATGAACCCCCATCGGGTCGACGTTCTCGATCGAGCAGATGATGATGCAGTTGTCGTGCCGATCGCGCACGACCTCCATCTCGTATTCCTTCCAGCCGAGCACCGACTCCTCGACCAGGACCTCATGGACCGGACTGGCGGCCAGTCCGCCGGCGACGATCTGCTCGAATTCTTCGGCATTGTAGGCGATGCCGCCGCCGGTGCCGGCCAGGGTGAAGCTGGGACGGATGATCGCCGGCAGGCCGACCCCGGCCATTGCCGCCTTGAGGTCGGTCAGGCTCTTGACCAGGATCGAGCGCGGCGATTCGAGGCCGATATGCTCCATCGCCTGGCGGAACAGCAGCCGGTCTTCCGCCTTGGCGATCACTTCGCGCTTGGCGGCGATCATCTCGACCCCGAACTGTTCGAGGACGCCGGAATCGGCCAGGGCCATGGCGATATTGAGGGCGGTCTGCCCGCCCATGGTGGGCAGCAGGGCGTCCGGCCGTTCCTTCTCGATGATGCGGGCGACCACATCGGGGGTGATCGGTTCGATATAGGTGGCGTCGGCCAGACCGGGGTCGGTCATGATGGTGGCCGGATTGGAATTGACCAGGACGACCCGATATCCCTCTTCCTTCAGCGCCTTGCAGGCCTGCACCCCGGAATAGTCGAATTCGCAGGCCTGGCCGATGACGATCGGGCCGGCGCCGATGATGAGAATGGTGTGGAGGTCTGTACGCTTGGGCATTAACGCCGTTTCTCCATCAGGCCGACGAATTGGCTGAACAGGTAATGGCTGTCCTGCGGGCCGGGGCTGGCTTCCGGATGGTATTGCACCGAGAAGACCGGCCGGCCGTCGACGGCCAGGCCCTCGACCGAGCCGTCGAACAGGGAGCGGTGGCTCACCCGCACGCCGGCCGGCAGGCTGTCCTCGAGGACGGCAAAGCCGTGGTTCTGGCTAGTGATCTCGACCCGCCCGGTGGCCAGGTTCTTGACCGGATGGTTGGCGCCGCGGTGGCCGATCTCCATCTTGCGGGTCCGGCCACCCAGGGCCAGCGCCAGCATCTGGTGGCCCAGGCAGATGCCGAACAGCGGCAGTCCGGCCTCCAGCACGCCCTTGATCATCGGCACCGCATAGGCGCCGGTCGCTTCCGGGTCGCCCGGACCATTGGACAGGAAGACGCCGTCGGGCTGGTGGCGCAACACCTCGGCGGCGGTCGAGGCGGCCGGCAACACGGTGACCCGGCAACCGGCATCGGCCAGGCAGTGCAGGATATTGCGCTTGGCCCCATAGTCGAGGGCCACCACATGGAAGCGGGCATCGGACAGCGTTCCGTATCCCTTCCCCCAACGCCAGCCGGTTTCGTCCCAGTCATAGGTTTGGCGGCAGGACACGTCCTTGGCCAGGTCCATGCCGATCAGGCCCGGCCAATCGCAGGCTTGCCGGCGCAGCGCGGGCAGATCGAAGGCGCCGTCGGGGGCATGGACGATGCAGCCGTTGGGGGCGCCCCGCTCGCGGATGCGACGGGTCAGGGCCCGCGTGTCGATCCCGGTGACGCCGGGCACACCATTGCTCTTCAGCCAGGCGTCGAGATGGCGAGTGGCCCGCCAGTTCGACGGGTCGGTGATGTCCGCCCGCAGGATGACGCCACGGGCCGCCGGGGTCAGGCTTTCGATATCTTCGCTATTGGCGCCGACATTGCCGATATGGGGGAAGGTGAAGGTGATCACCTGTCCGGCATAGCTGGGGTCGGTAATCACTTCCTGGTAGCCGGTCATGGCGGTGTTGAACACCACCTCGCCGACCGCCGCGCCATGGGCGCCCATGCCGCGGCCCCAAAGCACCGTCCCATCGGCGAGGACGAGGGCGGCCGTGGCGTCGGATGGGCGCGGACTGAACATCGATGCTTCCCGGAATTCCTGTGTCATGGCTGGTCCCTCGGGCTTCGCTGGCACGGCGCGCCATGGGCGGCGACCGGCAGGAAGGCTCCTGGATCGCCCCGGCGGCCGCGGCGAGGCCAAGGGGGCAGGCAAATTGGGCTGTAAATAGGCAAATCGGGCTGGTCCGTCAAGTGTTCGGTGCTTTTTCAAAAGCCTTTGTTTATCAAGGGCTTGGTAACTTGCATTGGAGGCCGAATTCTTGTAGCCTCCCGAGCTTCCATAGGGCGCGTCGGCGCTCGGCGACATCGGTAGCATGTTCGCAGGCGCGGCACCAATTGGTTTCACCATGTCGTGGCTGCGTTTTCAGGCGAATGGGTTGCGGGCCATCCGAAACGCACCACGTGAGAAGGGGAGGGTACGGCCCGCCATGCTGCGCCAGCGTCTCAATGATACATTGAAGTCCGCCATGTTGGGCAGGGACAAGCGTACCGTGTCGACGGTGCGGCTGATTCTTGCCGCGCTCAAGGACCGCGACATCGCGGCACGCTCGCGTGGCGTCACCGACGGCATCGGCGAAGAGGAAATCCTGCAGATGCTGCAGTCGATGCTGAAGCAGCGACGGGAAAGCATCGCCCTGTACGAACAGGGCGGGCGGCTCGAACTGGCGCAGCAGGAGTCCGAAGAGATCGACATTATCCATCGCTTCCTGCCGGCCCAGTTGTCGGACGCCGAGCTGGCCGAGGCGGTCGAGGAAACCATCGCCGAGATCGGCGGCCAGAGCCTCAAGGACATGGGCCGCACCATGGCGGCCTTGAAGGAGCGGTACGCCGGCCGCATGGACTTCACCAAGGCGAGCGCCGTCGTCAAGCAGCAGCTGGGGTGATGACCGTAGCCCCTCGCCCGCTTGCGGGAGAGGGAGGGGCCCGGTCCGACAGGGCCGGGAGGGTGAGGGGGCCATGGTTCAGACTTATGCATAGGGGCATCAATAACCGAAGGGCGCCGCATTCGCGGACGATGACGCGGGTGGGTCCCCTCACCCTCCCGCTGCGCGGGCCCCTCCCTCTCCCGCAAGCGGGCGAGGGGTTCCTGATATAGACCATGGCCTTCCCGCCTTCCTTTCTCGATGAACTTCGCGGCCGCCTGTCCCTGGCGACGGTGGTTGGCCGCCAGGTCCGGCTGACCAAGAAGGGACGCGAGCATTCCGGCCTCTGCCCGTTCCACAACGAGAAGTCGCCCAGCTTCACCGTCAACGAGGACAAGGGCTTCTATCACTGCTTTGGGTGTGGGGCCCATGGCGACGTCATCGCCTTCGAGATGCAGACCCATCACCTAAGCTTTCCGGAAGCGGTCGAACGCCTGGCCGGCGAGGCCGGGCTGCAGGTGCCGGTGCAAACGGTGGAAGAGCGCGACCGGGCTCGTCATGCCAGCACCTTGTATGATGTGCTGGAAGCCGCCTGCCAATTCTACGAGAAGGAACTGCGTGGCCAGGCCGGGCGCGGTGCCCTCGATTACCTGCGCCGCCGCGGCCTCGACGACGACACCATCGCCCGCTTCCGGCTGGGCTTCGCGCCGGACAGCCGGACCGCCCTCAAACACGCGCTCAAGGGGCAGGCTCTGCCCGAGCCGCTGGCCGTCGAAGCCGGTTTGCTGAAGACGCCGGACGACGGTCGCGAGCCCTTCGACCTGTTTCGCGGCCGGGTGCTCTTTCCGATTACCGATCGGCGTGGTCGGGTGATCGCTTTCGGCGGTCGCACGCTGGGCGACCATCTGCCGAAATATCTGAACTCGCCGGACACTCCTCTGTTTCACAAGGGCAGCATCCTCTACGGCTTGGCCCAGGCCCGCGAGCCGGCGGCCAAGGTCGGGACGGTCCTGGTCTGCGAGGGATACATGGACGTCATCGCCCTGCATCGGGCCGGCTTCGCCCACGCCGTGGCGCCATTGGGAACGGCGCTGACCGAGCAGCAGATCGAGCTCCTGTGGCGCATGGCGCCCGAACCGATCATCTGCCTGGATGGCGACGCCGCCGGGCAACGCGCCGCCGCCAAAGCGGCCGAACGGGCCTTGCCGCTGTTGAAACCGGGGCTGTCGCTGCGCTTCGCCACGGTGCCGGCGCCCGAGGATCCCGATAGCCTGATCCGCAATCAGGGGGCCGCCGCCATGCAGGCGGTGCTGGAGGGGGCCGTACCCCTGTCCGAACTGCTGTGGCGGCTCGCCTTGGCCGGCCATCCGGTCGACACGCCGGAGCGTCGGGCCGCCCTCGAACACGATCTGATGGAACAGGCCGGCCGCATCGCCGACCGGGCGGTCCAGGACCAGTACCGTCGCTATTTCCGCTCCCGCCTCTGGGAGGCCTTGCGTCCGGTCAAGCCGCCCTATCGGCCGGCATCGGGCAAGATGTCGGGCAATGCCTTCGGCAAGGGGGGCAATGCCTTCGGCAAAGGGGGCGGGCGCCGCCATTCGATCGACCGTGGGGCGGATGGCAGACTGCCGGGAGTGGGACCGCCACCGATTCCTACCCCCGCCTGGCAGGCGCAGGAACGCCTATTGATTTTGACCGTATTAGCCCATCCTGGCCTATTGGAAGAGGTGGCGGAACGCCTGGGTAGCCAGCACTTCTCAGATTCGGATCTTGACAAGCTTCGACAGGAAGTCTTAAAGCACCTCGATGGCTGGGGCAGCCTTGATTCCGAGGGTGTGCAGCGCCACCTACGCTCATGCGGCTTTTCGCAGATTTTGGACTGCCTTCTGGAAGCCAGTGCCCATGATCAGCTGGCGTATTTCAAGCCCGACGCGTCTGTCGAGGCTGTGCGCGATTTTTGGGAGCACGTCTTCACTCTCTATAGCCAGAAGGAACTGACGGCAGATTTGCATCAGGCGGAACAACAGGCCGCCGCTGCCTTGTCCGAAGAGACTTTCGGTTATCTGAACGCCCTGTGGTCGTCGAAGACCGAGGGCACAGACACGTGAGCGGGTGTGGCATTTCTTGTGGCCGGGCGGTTGCGAGGTCACTCCTTTAGTATCATCACCAAACGGCTTATGGTCTCTGCAGGCGGGATCTGGGTCGGTGGGGAGCGGAGTTTGGATGGCTAGCAAAGCAACGAATACCGCGGACGTTTCGGAAACTCAGGAAGAAAACCTGGACGGCCCGTTGCTCGATACCCTGGGTGTTGCAGTCAAAAAGATGGTGGCCCGCGGCAAGGAGCGCGGCTACATCACCTATGATGAACTGAATGCGGCGCTACCGCCCGACGAGGTGTCCTCCGAGCAGATCGAGGACACCATGTCCATGCTCTCCGAGATGGGCATCAATCTGGTCGAGAGCGAAGAGGGTGAGGAAGTCGCCCAAGCCGACCCGGAATTCGCCGGGGAAGGCGGTGAGGTGGTGGTCGCCGGCAACGTCGACGAGGAAGACCTCGGCCGCACCGATGACCCGGTCCGCATGTATCTGCGCGAGATGGGCTCGGTCGAGCTGTTGTCGCGCGAAGGCGAAATCGCCATCGCCAAGCGCATCGAGGCCGGCCGCGAGATGATGATCGGCGGCATCTGCGAGAGCCCGATGACCATCCGCGCCGTGCTCGAATGGCATGACGCGCTGGTCGACGGCAAGATGCTGCTGCGTGACATCATCGATCTGGACGCCACCTACGGCAGTCCGCGCGCCGATATCTCGGAAGAGGAATTGGAGGCCGGTCCGCCCGAGGCCGACATCCCGCAGGTGGCCGAAGCGCCGAATCCCGAGGCGGCCGAGCGTCAGGAGCCCGAGGCGGAACGGAGCGACGGCGAAGACGTTGTCGCCGATGAGGGCGAGGGCGAGGGCGCCGGCGGCGCCGGCGAAGAGGGCGAAGGCGAGGAAAGCGGCATTTCGCTGGCGGCGATGGAACTGGCGCTGATGCCGACGGTGCTCGAGAACTTCGAGGCCATCGCCGATACCTACGGCAAGATGCACAAGGTGCAGGAACAGCGCCTGTCCGCCCTGCAGAAGGGTGAGAAGGTGGCGCCCGCCACCGAGAAGAAATACGACAAGCTGAAGGGCGAGTTGATCGTCCTGATGGAGAAGGTGCATCTCAACAATGCCCGGATCGAGCAGCTCGTCGACCATATGAACGAGCTCAACCGCCGCCTGATGGGGCTCGAGGGCAAGCTGTTGCGGCTGGCGGAAGCCTGCAAGATCAAGCGTCCGGACTTCCTCGAATCCTATTTCGGCAGCGAGCTCGATCCGACCTGGCTGGAGAAGGTGACCGAGCGGCCCGGCAAGGGCTGGAAGGACTTCGCGCTCAAGCATGCGCGCGAAGTCAGCGACATGCGGTCGTCCATCGCCACGGTGGCGCAGGAGGCGGGCTTGCCGGTCTCGGAATGGCGCCGCATCGTGGCCACCGTGCAGCGCGGTGAACGCGAGGCCAGCAAGGCCAAGAAGGAGATGATCGAGGCCAACCTGCGTCTGGTCATTTCCATCGCCAAGAAATACACCAATCGCGGGCTGCAATTCCTCGACCTGATTCAGGAAGGCAATATCGGCCTGATGAAGGCGGTCGATAAGTTCGAGTATCGCCGCGGCTACAAATTCTCGACCTATGCCACCTGGTGGATCCGCCAGGCGATCACCCGCTCGATCGCCGACCAGGCGCGGACCATCCGCATCCCGGTGCATATGATCGAAACCATCAACAAGCTGGTGCGCACCAGCCGGCAGATGCTGCACGAGATCGGCCGCGAGCCGAC
>CAIMWH010000149.1 GCA_903845065.1 uncultured Rhodospirillales bacterium
AGTATCGTCGGACATGGCGGGTGTGGCTCGGCGCGTTCGCGTGGAAAGGATGGCTTCGACACCCAGTCCTTAAACGTGATCAACGCCTTACGCGACGCCCGCCAGCGAATCCCTGCCACGCCGTGAATAAGATGGGTTAACGATCCTCTAACCCTTTCACGAAGCGTTGACTTCCGTCCGACGGGCCTGCACCTATGAGTCGCAGCCTGCGGACGTGGGCGGCACACAACACACGGACCGGTAGCCGATGGCCTTGCGTGCACAACCGCTTCCGGCGATGAATCCAGGATGTTGAATCCACCGCCGCGCTCGCCTGGAATGACGCCCAACGGTTCGGGAAACGAACCCGTGCTGGTGCGCCTGCGTCTCATTGGCCAAATGGAGGCATGGACGCTCACCTCCGAGAGCGTCCTGCCCACCGGCCGCAAAACCCGCGCTCTCCTGGCAATCCTCGCCCTCTCGCTGCCCCGCTCGGTGCTGCGTGGGCGGCTGGCCGAAATGCTGTGGAGCCGCCGCCCGGAGGAACAGGCCCGCGCCTCCCTGCGCCAGGAAATCCACCGCCTGCTCGAAGCATTGGAGCCGGTCGGCGGCCAGATCCTTGCCATCAGCCGGGACCACCTCAGCCTGCGCCCCGGCGCCGTGTGGGTGGATGTGGAGGAGGTCCTGCGCGCCTCCACCGCCCGCCCCGCCGCCCTCTCGCTGCTCGATGGGGACCTGCTGGAAGATCTTGACGGTGTCGATCCGAGCTTCGACGCCTGGCTCGCCGGCGAGCGCGAACGCCTGCGGGACCGTGCCCGCACCCTCGCCGAACACCTGCTGATCGAGAAGACCGACCCGGTCGAAGTCATCCCCGCCGCCCAGCAGCTTCTGGGCATCGATCGCACCCACGAAGGCGCCTGGCGCGCCCTGATGCGCGCCTACGCCGCCCGTGGCGAGCGCGGCATGGCCATACAGGCCTTCGAACGCTGCCGCACCGTGCTGGCCGACCAGTTGGACGCCCAGCCGTCCGAGGAAACCCAGCGCCTGCTCGCCGAAATCCGCGCCGCCGGCCCCATCGTGCCGCCGGTCAAGCCGGAACCCCGCCCTGAGCCGGCGCGTGAATCGCGCCCTGAACCGCGCGCACCCCGCAACGCCGAACCCCGCGAACCCCGCGCCGACCGCACCCCGGCGCTGCCCCGCGGCGGCGCCCGCGTCGGCGTGCTGCCGTTGCAGATGGTCGGCACCTCGGAGGAGGAGGCCCATCTCTCCACCGGCCTCGCCGATGAAATCACCTCCGCCCTGGCCCGCTTCCGCTGGATGTTCGTCGTCTCGTCCAGCTCGCTGGCCCGCTTCGCCGCCGGCTCGCGCGACGAAACCGCCATCCGCCGCAACTTCAACATCGATTTCCTGCTCGACGGCACCGTCCAGCGCACCAGCGGCCGCCTGCGCATCTCGCTGCGCCTGCTCGATCTGCGCGCCGGCAACCAGATGGTCTGGGCCCAGCGCTTCGATCGCGAAAGCGATGACCTGCTCACCCTCCAGGACGATATCGCCGCCGAAGTGGTGGCGCAGATCGATCCCGAGATCCTCTTCATCGAGGCCCAGCGCGTCACCTCCCGCCCCCCGCAGGACCCCACCGCCTACGACCTCGTGCTGCGCGCCATCCCGCTCATCACCCGCCTCGAAAAGCCCCTGTTCATGCAGGCCGGAGACCTCCTGCGCCAGGCCGCCGCCCAGGAGCCCGACTACGCCGCCAGCCACGCCTGGCTCGCTTTCTGGCAGATGTTCCTGGTCGGCCAGGGCTGGGCGGACGATGCCAATGAGGTAATGGGCGAGGCCGGCAAAATGGCCGAACGCGCCATCATGCTCGATCCGCATGACGCCAAGGCCCTCACCATCGCCGGCCACGTCCGTGCCTTCCTGCATCACCGCATGCGCGAGGCCCTCACCCTGCATGACCGCGCCATCACCCTCAACCCCAACCTCGCCATGGCCTGGGCGCTGTCGGCGATGACCTACACCTACCTTGGGGACCTCGTGGAGGCCGAAAAGCGCGAAACCCGTTACAAAAAGCTCTCGCCGCTCGATCCGCATGCGTTCTTCTACGATACCATCTCGATCTACATCGCCCTCCTCAAGGGCGACTATCAGCAGGCCGCCACCATCGGCCGCGGCGTGACCGAGATGAACCCCTCCTTCTCGTCCTCGCTGAAGCCCTACCTCGCCGCCCTCGGCTACCTCGGCCGCACCCAGGAAAGCGTACCGGCACTGGAACGCTTGCTCTCCATCCAGCCCGGGTTCAGCATCGCCGCATTCGAACTCACCAGCCCGTTCGAACGCCAGCAGGACCTCGCGGTGGTCCTGCAGGGCCTCCGGCTGGCGGGCGTGCCGGAAACCTCACCGGCACAGTGAATCCGGCCGCGTAACGCCGGACGGGAGTGCCGATGACCGACGCGCGGGCGCTGCGCTGGCTGGAACCGGCAGGCGTCGCGCTGGTGCTCCTGCTGTTCGCCGTCTTCGTCGGCTACGAGGCCTGGCTCATCGCCCCGCGCACCGGCCTGTCCGGTTTCCTGCGCACCGATTTCTTCGCCCAATGGTCCTTCGCCCGCTTCGTCCACGCCGGCGGCGGCGCGGACATCTATAATCGGGACGTGCTGAGCCGCTTCCAGCACGATCTCGCCCCCGCCTTGCGCCAGGTTTTCCCATTCCCCTATCCGCCGGTATATCTGTTCGCGCTCTGGCCCCTCGGCGGCCTGGCGATCGGCCCGGCCTACATCGTGGCGATGGCCACCTCGCTCGCCCTGTTCGCCGCGGCGGCCTGGCGGCGCGGCCTCGGCTGGTCGGCGGGCGCCCTGCTGGCCCTCGCCCCCGGCGCCGTGGTCTGCGTGGTCTACGGCCAGACCGGCCTGCTCACCGCGGCCTTCCTTGCCGGCGGCCTGCGCCTGCGCCCATCGCATCCGGTGCTGGCCGGCATGGTGTTCGCGCTGCTGCTGATCAAGCCGCAGTTCGCCATCCTGGTGCCCCTCGCCCTCATCGCCGCGCGAGACTGGCGCTGCTTCGCCGCCGCCGCCTTCACCGCCGCCGCCCTGGTCGCCGCCAGCACCGTCGCCTTCGGCTGGATCGCCTGGACCCGCTGGTTCGCCGCCCTCTCCGAACACGGCGCCTATGTCGATCGCGCCGTCAGCTCCTACGTCAAACCCACCATCCGCGAGACCCTGGCATTCCTCGGCGCCAGCCCGTCCCTGGCCTGGACCGCCGCCGGATGCGTCGCGATCCTCGCCGCCGCCGCCGTCTGGATCGCCTATCGCCGCCGTGCCCCCCTGGCCGACGCGGTACTGATCGCCGCCACCCTCGCCGCCTCGCCCTACGGCTTCATCTATGACCTGCCCGTCCTGTCCGTCGCCGCCGTTGCGCTCTACGCCGCCCGCCCGCCCACCTGGAGTGCTCTGATCGACGATGCCTCCGCTACCCTCGCCCTCGCCACCCCCGCCGTGATGGTGCTCACCACCCGCTTCCACTGGATCGGCGCGGTGGCCCTCCTCCTGCTCCTCGCTTGCGTCACCTGGCGCGCCTGCTTCAACCCGCCGGCTTGCGCGTCGCGATGAACACCCCGGTCAGGATAACCGCCGTCGCCGCCAGCACCGTCCCGGTGATCGGCTCATCCAGCAGCACCCACGCCAGCACCACCCCCGAAATCGGCTGCAGGAACTGCAACACCCCGATCCGCGCGATCCCGCCCCGCCCCAGCGCCCAGTACCAGATCACATACCCCAGCATGGAAACCCCGAGCGACAGGTAGACCACCCCGGTCCACGCCCGCGCCGAGATCGCCCCCCACTCCATCCCGGCGAACGCCGCCGGCATGAACGGCACGAACGCCAGCGTCGCCAGCGCGATCCCCCAATACGTCGTCCCCTGCGACGGATATCCGGCCTGCGACAGCCGCGCCCCCACCACATACCCGGTCGAGGCAATCGTCGCCGCCGCCAGGCAGATCGCATCCCCCGCCATGCTCGCCTCGCCGCCCGCCACCGCGCGGCCGAAAATCAGCACCGCCTCGCCGCACACCGCGATGGCGCAGCCCAGCCACCACCGCCCGCCCGGCCACGTCCGCTCCAGCGCGTGCGCCACCGCCCCGGTGAACACCGGCAGCATCGCCAGGATCATCGCCCCATGGATCGCCGAGGTCCGCGCGATGCCCAAGCTGAACACCACCGGAAACCCCATGAACCCGCAGAACGCGCACAGCGCCATCAGCGCCCATTCCCGCCGGCTGCGCGGCAGCGGCACCCGCAACACCAGCGCCAGCAGCACCCCCGCCGGCGCCGCGATCCCCGCCCGCAACGCCGACATCGCCACCGGCGCGATCTCCCCCACCGCCACCTTGGTCCCCACCGGCGAGCCGCCCCAGAAGATGACCGCGAACAACGCCCCGATCAGCACCGCGGGCGTCATCAGCCCGCCCGCGCCCGCCGCAGCACCGCCGCCAGTGGCCGCCCATCCAGCACCGCGATCCCCACCCCGATCAACGCCATCCCCGCCATCTGCTGCCCGCCCAGCCGCTCGCCCAGCGCCACGATGCCGAGCAGGATGGCGGTGATCGGGCTCATGAACGTCACCAGCACCGTGTTGGTCGCCCCCGCCGTCGCCAGGATGCGAAAGAAAATCGAATACGCCAGCGCCCCGGTCAGCAGCCCCAGCGCCAGCAGCGCCCCAATCGCCGGCCACGACAGCCCCTGCAGCGCCCACGGCCGATCCAGCACCAACGCCAACGGCACCAGCACCAGCGCCGAGGTGCCCAACTGCCCCGCCGCCGTGGTCATCGGATGCAGCCGCAGCGCGGTGAACCGCCGCCCGTAGACACTCGCATACGCATACGCGAGAGACGCCGCCAGGCACGCCAACTGCCCCAATATGGCCGCCGGCGAAAACGCGAAATCCCCGCCCCCCAGCATCACGGCCAACCCCGCGAACCCGATCAGCGCCCCCGCCACATGGCGCGCCGTCATCCGCTCATCCGTCGTCAGGAAATGCGCGAACACCACGGTGAACAGCGGCGAGGTGGCGATCAGCACCGAGGCCAGCCCCGTCGGCACAAACGGGCTGGCGAAGGCGATCAGGATGAACGGCCCGGCATCGTTGAACAGCCCCATCACCCCAAACGCCGTCCAGGTCGAGCCCTCGCGCGGCAACCGCGCCCCGGCCTGCCGCATGGCGATCAGCAACGCCCCTGCCGCCAGCGTCACCTTCACCGCCGCGATGCTTATCGGCGGCAACTCGCGCGCGGCGATGGTGATGAAGAGGAACGTGCTCCCCCACAACATGGACAGCACGACGAGCAGCGCCCATTCGAGCGCCGACATCGTCCTGTTCATGTGAAGGGTGGCCTAGACCTTCCCCTGCACCCCATCCACGAACCACTTCATCTCGGCGATATCCTTGTCCGCCAGCGCCTGCCCGGCCGCCACCTTGGTCTTGCCGTCCTGGTCGGCGATCGGCCCGGCGAACGGCCTGCGGCTGCCCGCCCCGATCGCCGCCATCACCCCATCCACATCCTTGCGCACCGCCTCCGGCACCGCCGCGTTGTAAGGAGCCAGCTTCGTCATCCCCTCCTTCACGCCGCCCCACACATCGCCCGATTTCCACGTCCCGGCGATCGCCGCCTTCACCCGGCCGATGTAGTATTCGTTCCAGTTATGCGTCACCGCCGTCAGGCAGGTCTTGGGCCCGTACTTCGACTGATCGGAGTTGTAGGCGATCGAGAACGCCCCCTTCTCCTCCGCGGCCTGCGCCACCGCCGTGCTGTCGGTATGATGCGTCACCACATCCGCCCCACCCGCGATCAGCGTATCCGCCGCCGCCCGCTCCTTGCCCGGATCGAACCAGGAAGACGTCCACACCACCTTGGTCACCGCCTTGGGGTTCACCGAGCGCGCGCCCAGGGTGAACGCGTTGATCCCCTGCAACACCTCGGGGATCGGGAAGGCGGCGATATAGCCGAACACCCCGGTTTTGCTCATCCGGCCGGCCAACACGCCGGCGGCATATCGCCCCTCGTAGAACCGCGCCGAGTAGGTCGCCACATTGGCCGCCCGCTTGTAGCCGGTGGCATGCTCGAACTTCTTGGACGGGAACTGCTGCGCCACCTTCAACGTCGGGTTCATGTAGCCGAACGAGGTGGTGAAGATCAGGTCATTGCCATCCGTCGCCAGCTTGCGGATCACCCGCTCGGCGTCCGCCCCTTCCTCCACGTTCTCCACGAACGAGGTCTTCACCGCGGCGCCCAGCGCCGCATCCACCGCCCGGCGCCCCAGTTCATGCTGGAACGTCCAGCCCGCATCCCCCACCGGGGACACATAGACATAGGCCACCTTGAGCGGCCCGGCCGCCTGGGCCTGGCTTGCGATCAACGTGGCGGCGGGCGCCAGCAGCAGGGAGCGACGGGACAGCATGGGCGAAATCCTCTGTCGGGGCCGGGTTCAGCCGGCGGGATGAAATGGTTTGCCGAGTGCGGCCGGCGCATTCAGCTTCAGGCGCAGCGTATCGCGTGAGATCAGCACCAGCACAAGGATGGTTGCGGCATAGGGCAGGGTAGCGAGCAGATTGGGCGCCACCGGAATGCCCCACGCCTCGGCCTGGAACCCGGCGATGGTGACAAACCCGAACAGAATTGCGCCCGCCGCCAGCAGCAACGGCTTCCAGGTGGAAAACACCACCAGCGCCAGCGCGATCCAGCCCCGCCCGGCCACCATGTTCTCCGTCCACATCGGCGTATAGGCCAGCGAAAGATACGCCCCCGCCAACCCCGCCATGGCGCCGCCGAACAGCACCGCGAACCCCCGGATGCGCACCACCTTGTAGCCGAACGCATGCGCCACCTCGGCCGACTCGCCCACCGCCCGCAACAACAACCCCGCCCGGCTGCGCGCCAGAAACCGCGCCACCGCGAACGGCGCCGCCAGCGCCAGCCACACCAGCGGATCAACCAGCAGCAACTGCTGCAACAGCGGGTGCGCCCCGCTCAGATTGGGAAATATCAACGTCGCCAGCCCGGTGATCGGGTGGCTCTGATACGGCGCCCCGAACAGCGCGGAAAACCCGATGCCGAAAATCGTCAGCGCCAACCCGCTCGCCACCTGGTTGGCATGCAGCCGCAGCGTCAGCACCGCGAACACCGCCGCCATCGCTGCCCCCGCCGCCATCGCCGCCAGCAACCCCAGCACCGGGCTGCCGGTGGTCACCGAGGCGGCGAACCCCACCACCGCCCCCACCAGCATCATCCCCTCCACCCCCAGGTTCAGCACCCCGGCCCGCTCGCACACCAACTCGCCGAGCCCAGCCAGGATCAACGGCGCCGCCGCCCGCAACGTCGCCACCAGCAGCGCCACCAGCATCACACCGTCATCCATGCGAGGAAGCCTTGGCATGCGCACGCACCCCGCCGAAGCGAACCCGATACAGCGTCAGCACATCGGCCCCGAGCAGGAACAGCAGCAGCATCCCCTGGATCACCCCCGCGGCCGCCAGCGGCAATTGCTGGGTGATCTGCAACCCCTCCGCCCCCAGATACAGCAGCGCCATCAACACCGCCGCGAACAGCATCCCCACCGGGCTCAGTCGCCCGAGGAACGCGACAATGATCGCGGCGAACCCATACCCCGGCGAAATCGACGGCGTGAGCTGCCCGATCGGCCCCGCCACCTCGCAAACCCCCGCCAGCCCGGCCAACCCGCCGCTCAGCAGCAGGCACACCCACACCGCGCCATTCTCCGAAAACCCGGCATACCGCGCCGCCCCTGGCGCCAGCCCCACCACCCGGATGCGATACCCCGCCATGGTGCGCCCAAGCAGCAGCGCCGCCAGCGGCACCGCTACCAGCGCGAACACCGCCGCCACCGTCACCCGGCTGCCCTCCAGCAGCACCGGCAGCATCGCCGCCGCCTCGAACTGCCGTGTCTGCGGAAAATTGAACCCCTCGGGGTCCTGCATCGGCCCGCGCACCAGCCAGCCCAGCACCTGCACGGCGATGTAGCTCAGCATCAGCGTCACCAGGATTTCATGCGCATTGAACCTGGTGCGCAGAAACGCCGCCACGCCCCCCCACGCCGCGCCCCCCAGCACGCCAGCCATCAACACCAGCGGCAGCACGAACCACCCCTCCGTCGGCCCCAGCCAAAGCGCCACCGCCCCCCCGGCGATTGCCCCCATGGTGAACTGCCCCTCGGCGCCGATGTTCCACACATTGGCCTGCACCCCCACGGCGATTCCCAGCGCGCACAACAGCAGCGGCGTCGCCTTCAACGCCAGTTCGGACCACCCGTTGGCATCCTCCAGCGGCGCGACAAACAACGTATGCAGGCAGGACACCGGATCACGCCCCAACAGCGCGAACAACACCGCCGCCCCCGCCGCCGCGCACACCAGCGCCAGCACCGGCGCAAGCACCGCCATCACCCGCGAAGCCGAGGCCCGCCGCTCAAGCCGCATCGAGCCCCCCCATCAACAGCCCGACCGCCTCCACCGAAGTCTCCCCCACCGCCACCGGCGCCGAGAGATGCCCGCCATGCAGCACCGCGATCCGGTCGCACACCGAGAAAATCTCGTCGAGGTCCTCCGAAATAATCAGCACCCCCACCCCATCCGCCGCCAGCGCATGCAGCGCGTCATGGATCGCCTGCGCCGCCCCCACATCCACCCCCCAGGTCGGGTGCGCCGCCACCAGCACAAGCGGCGCATGCCCCATTTCACGCCCGATGATGAACTTCTGCATATTCCCGCCCGACAGGCTCCCCGCCAACGCCTCGGACCCCGCCGCCACCACCCTGAAACTCTCAATCACCCCGCGCGCGAACCGCCGCAGCGGCGCGAACCGGATCACCCCATGCCGCGCCACCTCCCGCGTCGCCCCGGTCAACAGCGCGTTCTCGGTCAACGACAACTCCGCCACCGCCCCGCGCCCCAGCCGCTCCTCCGGCACCACCGCAAGCCCCAGCCGCCGCCGCGCGCTCGCCCCCGCCTGGCCGCACGCCACCCCCGCGATGGCGACCGCCCCATTCTCCCCGGCCCGCCGCTCGCCCGAAATCGCCGCCAGCAACTCCTTCTGCCCATTCCCCGCCACGCCGCCGATGCCGAGGATTTCCCCCGCCCGCAGCGTGAACCCGATCGCGCGCAGCGCGGTGCCAAACGGGCTGTCCGCCGCCAGGCTCAACCCCATCACCGCCAGCACCGCATCCCCCGCCGCCGGCCGCGCCGGCCGCACCGGCGCTGCCATCGCCTGCCCGATCATCAACTCCGCCATCGCCGCCGCCGGCGTCACCCGCGGATCGCACGCCGCCACCACGCGCCCCGCCCGCAGCACTGTCGCCTGGTCACACAGCGCCCGGATTTCCGCCAATTTATGGCTGATATACAGCACGCTGCACCCCTCGGCCGCCAACCGCCGCAGCATGGCGAACAACCCCTCCGCCTCCTGCGGCGTCAACACCGAGGTCGGCTCGTCCATGATCAGCAGCCGCGGCTCCTGCAACAGGCAGCGCAGGATCTCCACCCGCTGCCGCTCCCCCACGCTGAGGTGATGCACATGCACCCTGGGGTCCACCGCCAGCCCATACCGCGCCGCCGTCGCCGAAATCCGTGCCGAAAGTGCCGCCAACGGCTCATCGGTGCCGAGCCCGAGCGCGATGTTCTCCGCCACCGTCAGCGTCTCGAACAGCGAGAAATGCTGGAACACCATCCCGATCCCCAGCCGCCGCGCCGCATTGGGATCGGGGATCGTCACCGCCTTCCCCTCCCATTCAAGGCTCCCCGCATCCGGCTGCACCACCCCATAGATGATCTTCACCAGCGTGGACTTGCCCGCCCCGTTTTCGCCCAGCAGCGCATGGATTTCACCCTGCATCACCGTGAGGTCAATGCCGTCATTGGCGCGCGTGCCGCCGTAGCTCTTGCCGATGCCGCGCAGGACGAGTCGAGGGGGGAGCGCCATCCCCGGTAACTATCAGTGCCGGCCCCCAACGTGAACCGGCTTGTTTCGCCCGCCGGGATAGGCAAGATGGCGGTAACGATGTGAACGGGGGACCACAGATGACTTTGGCCGTCATCGGCGCCGGCTTCGGCCGAACCGGCACCGCATCGCTCAAACTCGCCCTCGAACATCTCGGCCTCGGCCCCTGCCACCACATGGAGGAGGTCCTCAAGAGCCCCGCCCAACTCGCCCACTGGCAGGCCATCGCCGCCGGCCACCAGCCCGACTGGAACCAGGTCTTCGCCGGCTTCGGCAGCATGGTGGATTGGCCGGGCGCCAACTACTGGCGCGAACTCGCCGATTTCTACCCCAACGCCAAGGTGCTGCTCTCCGTCCGCCCCGAGGAAGCCTGGTGGAAAAGCTTCTCCCAGACCATCCAGGTCGTCGTGCGCGAACGCGCCCACATCCCGGTGCCCCACATCCAGGCCGCGATGGAAATGGGCGAGGCCATCGTCAACCAGCAAACCTTCAACGGCGCCAGCGACAAGCCCTCCATCCTCTCCGCCTACCGCCGCCGCATCGAGGAAGTGCGCGCCGCCATCCCGCCCGAGCGTCTGCTGGTGTTCAACGTCGCGGAAGGCTGGGCCCCGCTCTGCCGCTTCCTCGGCCAGGACCTCCCCGCCATCCCCTTCCCGCGCACCAACAACACCGAGGAATTCTGGCAGCACGTGCGCGGCGGCGGCCCCGCATGACCCCAGGCGGCATGGCCCCAGGCGGCAGGACCACGCGCAGGGTGCCATGAAATCCTACCGCGCCCTGCTCGCCCACGCCCCGTTCCGCCGCTTCTGGCTCGCCCTCCTCCTCGTCATGCTGGCCGACGAGTTCGTCCGCACCACTCTCGTCTGGCACGTCTACGAAGCCACCCGGTCCTCCGAGGCGGTCGGCCTGCTGATGATCTGCCTCACCGGCCCCATCATCGCCGGCGGCCTCGTCGCCGGCTGGCTGCTCGATCATTTCCCCCGCGCCCGCGTCATGGCCGCCGACGCCACCCTGCGCGTCATCACCCTCCTCCTCATCGCCGCCACCCTCGCCGCCGGCCTCGGCGGCGTCACCCCGTTCTACGTCGCCGCCCTGGTGCAGGGCGCGCTCACCATGATCCTGCTCGCCGGCGCCCCCTCCGCCATCGCCGAACTCATCCAGCCCGAGGCACGCTCGGCCGCCAACGCGCTCGAAATGCTGGGATTTTCCTTCGCCGGCGCCGCCGGTCCCTTCCTCGCCGGCCTCCTCGCCAGCCACATCCCCGCCGCCGGTGCCCTCGCGCTGGCCGCCCTCGCCTACGCCGCCTTCGCCCTGGTCATCCGCCCCATGCCCATCGGCGGCGGCACCGGACGCGCCACCGCCACCGTGAAAGTGCCATGGCGCGACAGCGGCGTGTTCCAGCCCACCGTGCTCATCATCACCGTGCTGTTCGTCATCTCCAACATCGGCTCCGGCGCCCTCGCCGTGTTCCTGCCCATCCTGGTGGATCGCGGCCTCGGCCGCGGCGGCGAAACCTACGGCACCCTGCTCGCCGTCATGGGCCTCGCCGCCAGCGCCGGCGCCATCATCGCCGGCCTGTTCACCGGCACCGCCCGCCTGCCCGCCATGGTCGTCGGCGCCCAGACGATGACCGGCCTGGCCGTCCTGCCGCTCGCCGTGCTGCTGTGGCCCGGCAGCCCGCCGCCATCGCTCGCCCTGGTGCTTGGCTGCATCCTCATCCTCGGCCTGTGCTCCGGCCCGATGACGGTGTGGGCACAAACCATCCGCATGCGCTTCGTCGCCCCGCAATGGCGCGGCCGCGCCTTCGCCACCCTGCGCATGATCATGCAGTCCGGCCGCCCCATCGGCGGCGGCCTCGCCGGCCTCGCCGTCGCCGCCCTGCCGCTCGGCACCTGCCTCGCCGCCACCGGCGCCGTCATCGCCCTGCCCGCCGTATTGTCCCTCGCCCACCGCGCCATGAACGGCCGCCTGCCGGACGCGCCTACCAGTACGCCCGTTTGAAGAAGATCGCCGTCATCGCCACGGTGATCGCGATGATGATCCCCCGCACCACCGCCACCGGCAACCGCTGTCCCACCCGCGCGCCGAGATAGCCGCCCGCCACGCCCCCCACCAGCAACGCCAATGTCTGCGGCCACCAGACCTGCCCCGCCACGATGAAACACACCACCGCAATCCCGTTCATCGCGCTCACGATGATGGTCCGCGTCGGGTTCAACTGCTTGAGATCGGCCCCATCCAGCAGCGACCACACCGCCAGCATCATGATCCCCACCGCCCCGCCGAAATACCCGCCATAGATCCCCAGCACGAACTGCGCCGGCAGCAGCGCCCCCGCCCCCAGATGCACCCGCCGGCGCAGCCACGCCCCAAAATCCCGCCCGAACGCGAACGTCAGCGCCGCCACCAGCAACAGCCACGGGATCACCGCGTCGAACGTCGCCACCGGCGTCACCAGCAGCAGGATCGCCCCCACCAGCCCGCCCGCCACCGAGGTGCCCAGCACCACCCCAAACGGCACCCCCGCCAACCCGCGAAACCCCTGTTTGCCCGCCCCGGTCGTATAGGCATAGGCGCTCGCCAACGTCCCCGGCACCAGCGCCACGGTTGACGAGGCATTGGCCGCCACCGACGGCAGCCCCACCAGCACCATCGCCGGAAAACTCGCGAACGACCCCCCACCCGCCAGCGCATTCATGGTGCCGGCCAGCAGCCCGGCGGCAAGCAGGATCAGGATATCGGTCAACATGGCGCTCCTCCGCGCGGAACCACGGCGGGGCCGGCGCGGCGCGAACGTAGCCACGCCGCCCGCCACCGCCAAGCCGCCCAATTCGGTGACACGTCAATCATTTGGCAACGTCTCCAGCCCAAGCTGTCGCCATGGGGTGCCATCCGGCTCCCCCGAACGCTCACAACGGGGCAGGCATGAGTCTGGAACAGCATCGTGGCCCGCCGTGCCATGGCGTCCATTCGGCCATCGTGCTGGCATGGCTGCTCGGCATCGCCACCGCCGTCACGCCCGGCCGCGCCATGGCTGACGTCACGCTGAAGGCCGCGTTCACCGCGCGCGCCCTGCATGACATGCTCGCGGCCTGGCGCAGCGACATCCTGTTCGCCGCCGCCGCCGCAACCCTCATCGGCCTCATGCTGGGCGCCGCCGTACTGCTGCGCGATCGCCCGGTCGAAATCCCCGCCCGCCGCCTCGAACGCCGCCCCATCGCCGCCTTCGATGCCGTCAGCCCCGGCTTTGCCGCCGCCGTCGATACCCTGGTGCAGGGCCTCGTCATCCTCGATGCCGAGCATCGCCTGGTCATCAACAACAAGCTGCTCTACGCCTTCTACCCCACCGGCGGCGCCCCCTTCGCCCGCGGCACCCCGGTGCGGGACATCATCGCCCGCAACGTGGCGGACGGTCACCACCCCGGCCGCACCGCCACCGAACTCTGCGCCGCGATGGATAGCAGGCTCGATGCCGGCCACCCCTTCGAATTCCGCCACCAACTCCCCGGCGGCCGCATGGTGCTGGCAAAATGGCACAAGCTGCCCGATGGCGGCTGGTGCGGCACCTATGAGGACATCACCGAGCGCCACCGCTCCTCCGCCCGCATCGCCCACATGGCCCGCCATGACGGCCTCACCGAACTCCTCAATCGCACCGGCTTCACCGAGGCCGTCGCCCGCGCCCTCACCCGCCCCGCCGATGAGTGCGCCGTCCTCGCCATCACCGTGGACCGCTTCAAAAAAGTCGTCGACAGCCACGGCCACCCCACCGCGGATGCCCTGCTGCGCGAAGCCGCCCTGCGCCTGCGCCACGCCGTTCGCGAAACCGATCACGTGGCCCGCCTCGGTGGCGAGGAATTCGCCATCCTGCAATCCGCCGCCGAACAACCGCTCGCCGCCGCAGCCCTCGCGCGCCGCATCACCGAGGTCTTCGCCACCCCCTTCACCATTGACGGCCAGGAAATCACCGTCGGCGCCTCCGTCGGCATCACGCGCCGCGAAACCACCACGGCGGACGCCGAAACCCTCCTGCGCAACGCCTCACTCGCCCTCGCCCACGCCAAATCCGCCGGCGCCCACCCCGGCACCTGGTCCTTCTTCGCCCCCGAGATGGACACCGCCGCCCGCGCCCGCAGCGCCCTGGAAACCGATCTCCGCCACGCCCTCGAACGCAACGAGTTCGAGCTGTTCTACCAGCCCCTCGTCAACATCGGCGATCGCCGCGTCAGCGCCTTCGAGGCCCTGCTGCGCTGGCGCCACCCCGAACGCGGCATCATCCCGCCCGACTCCTTCATCCCCCTCGCCGAGGAAACCGGCCTCATCGTGCCCATCGGCGCCTGGGTACTCCACACCGCCTGCGCCGAGGCCATGCGCTGGGAAAACCCCGACCACGGCGCCCCCCTGCGCGTCGCCGTCAACCTCTCCGCCATCCAGTTCGCCAGCCCCGGCCTCGCTGAAGCCGTCGAAGCCGCCCTCGCCGCCAGCGGCCTGCCCGGCAACCAGCTCGAACTCGAAGTCACCGAAAGCGTCCTCCTCCAGGACAACACCGCCACGCTCGACACCCTCCACCGCCTGCGTGCCCTCGGCGCCCGCATCTCGATGGACGATTTCGGCACCGGCTACTCCTCGCTCAGCTACCTCCGCAGCTTCCCCTTCGACAAAATCAAGATCGACAAATCCTTCATCCACGGCCTCAACCAACCCGGCGAAAGCGGCGCCATCGTCCGCGCCATCGCCGGCCTCGGCATCTCCCTCGGCATCGCCACCACCGCCGAGGGCGTCGAAACCTTCGAACAACTCGAAACCCTGATCGCCGACGGCTGCACCGAAGTCCAAGGCTACTTCTTCAGCCCCCCCCGCCCCGCCGCCGAAGTCCCGGCGCTTATCCTCTCCGCCCCGGCCCGCCAGGCGGCGTGAGGGAAGGGGAAGGAAGCAAGGCCAGGGCTTGGCCCGTCGCGCGAAGGCGCGCAACGGACCTGGTGGGGTCGAGGGGCAAAGCCCCCGCCTTGCCTTCCTTCCCCTCCCTCCCGCCACCCTGGCGCGCCGGAGTGCGGTGGGGGATAATCCGCGGGAGTTTGGAGGGTGCGGTGCGGAATTTGTTGACGGATATTCCTGGGATTGCGGTGGGGCATGCCACGGATTTCGGGTTGGGCTCTGGTGCGACGGCGGTATTGTTCGATGAGCCGGCGGTGGCATCCGTGGTGATATTGGGCGGCGCGCCGGGCAGCCGGGACACCGCGCTGCTGGAGCCCGAGATGACCCAGCAGGCGGTGCATGGGTTTGTGCTGTCGGGCGGTTCGGCGTTCGGGCTCGATGCGGCGGGCGGCGTCCAGGCGGCGCTGCGCGCGCAGGGCAGGGGGCTCCGGCTCGGCCCGACGGTGATCCCCCTGGTGCCACAGGCGATTATTTTCGACCTGAACAATGGCGGCAACAAGGACTGGGGGGTGTTCTCCCCCTATCGGGACCTTGGCTACCAAGCGGCATTGGCGGCGGCGCACGGTGCGTTCGCGCTCGGCACGGTGGGCGCCGGCACCGGGGCCACCACCGCCACGGTGAAGGGTGGACTGGGTTCGGCGAGTGCCCGCACCTCCACCGGCCACATCGTCGCCGCCCTCGCCGTGGTGAACGCCATCGGCACCGCCACCATCGGCGCCGGCCGCCATTTCTGGTCCGCCCCCTTCGAGCAGGACGGCGAATTCGGCGGCCTCGGCTGGCCGGCAACCTTTACGCCGGCGGACCTCGCCCCCAGGTACAAGGGCATGCGTCAATCCGCCGAAACCGCCACCACCATCGCCATCATCGCGACAGACGCGGTACTGACCAAAGGTCAGGCCAAGCGCCTGGCCATCATGGCCAATGACGGCTTGGCCCGCGCGGTATTGCCGGCCCACGCCCCCTCGGACGGCGATACCGTGTTCTCCGCCGCCACCTGCACCGTCCCGCTGCAAAACGGCGATCTCACCATCCTCGGCCACGTCGCCACCCAGGTGATGGCCCGCGCCATCGCCCGCGGCGTCTACGAAGCCACCGCCTTGCCCTACCCCGGCGCACAACCCTCCTGGCGGGACCGTTTCGCATGAACGCCATCAGCTTCGACAACCGCTACGCCCGCCTGCCCCCCCGCTTCTTCGCCCCCCGCCCCCCGGCCCCCGTCGCCGCCCCCCGCCTGATCAAATTCAACACCGCCCTCGCCGCCGAACTCGGCCTCGACCCGGACGCCCCATGGGCCGAAATCTGCGCCGGCAACCTGGTTCCCGAAGGCGCCGAACCCATCGCCCAGGCCTACGCCGGCCACCAGTTCGGCCACTTCACCCCCCAACTCGGGGATGGCCGCGCCGTCCTCCTCGGCGAAGTGATCGATCGCGCCGGCCGCCGCCGCGATATCCAGCTCAAAGGCTCCGGCCGCACCGAATTCTCCCGCGGCGGCGATGGCCGCGCCGCCCTCGGCCCGGTCCTGCGCGAATATCTGGTCGCCGAAGCCATGGCCGCCCTCGGCATCCCCACCACGCGCGCTCTCGCCGCCGTCGCCACCGGCGAAGCCGTG
Organism: uncultured Rhodospirillales bacterium; assembly: GCA_903845065.1. GTDB lineage: Bacteria > Pseudomonadota > Alphaproteobacteria > Acetobacterales > Acetobacteraceae > CAIYPH01. The sequence goes on from CAIMWH010000149.1 coordinate 16,527, forward strand.
CGCCGCGAAACCAACCTCCCCGGCGCCGTCCTCACCCGAGTCGCCGCCAGCCACATCCGCGTCGGCACCTTCCAGTTCTTCGCCGCCCGCGGCGACACCGAAGCCCTCCGCCTCCTCGCCGACCACGCCATCGCCCGGCACGACCCAGCCGCCGCCAGCGCCGAAAACCCCTATCGCGCCTTCCTCCAAGGCGTCATCGCCCGCCAGGCCAGCCTGGTCGCCCAATGGCTCCTCGTCGGCTTCATCCACGGCGTGATGAACACGGATAACTGCGCGGTGTCCGGCGAAACCATCGACTACGGCCCCTGCGCCTTCCTCGACACCTACGAGCCCGGCAAAGTCTTCAGCTCCATCGACCACGGCGGCCGCTACGCCTACGCCAACCAGCCCCGCATCGCCGCCTGGAACCTCGCCCGCCTCGCCGAATGCCTGCTGCCCCTGCTCGCCGAAAACACCGACGCCGCCGTCGCCATGGCCCAGGAAGACCTCGCGGAATTCGGCCCCACCTTCGAAGCCGCCTATGAAACCGGCCTGCGCCGCAAACTCGGCCTCTCCCGCAGCATGCCCGATGACATGGCCCTCATCGAAGACCTCCTCGAACGCATGGCCACCAACGCAGCCGACTTCACCCTCACCTTCCGCCACCTCAGCGCCGCCGCCGAAACCCCCACCGCCGACGCCGCAGTCCGCGCCCAATTCGCCAACCCCAACGCCCTAGACGCATGGCTCCCCGTCTGGCGCCAACGCCTGGCCGCCGAAAACACCGCCCCCGCCCCCCTCATGCGCGCCACCAACCCCGCCATCATCCCGCGCAACCACCGCATCGCGGAAGCCATCGAAGCCGCCGTCACCAATGACGACTTCGCCCCCTTCGAGGCCCTCCACGCCGCGCTCGCCACACCGTTCGAGGATCACACCAGCCCCTACGCCGCCGCCCCCCGTCCGGAGCAATGCGTCAGTCAGACGTTCTGCGGCACGTAGCCGTCAAGCAAGGCTCCGCCGGCTAAGGGGCCTCCGCCCCTTAGAACCCACTACTTCTCGCGGCTGGGGCGATGGCCTTCAGCTGTGGGGACAGGCGAAGCCATTCATATATCGCCGGCATGATCGCGCCCGTTTCGTGCAACTGAACGCCTGCGGCGCAAGCGAAGAGCAGCGTCATCACCTGAAGGCCGGCGCTGCAGCCGCTCAAACGAAATGGGTTCTAAGGGGCGAGCCCCTTAGCCGGCGGAGCCTCGCTTTACCGCTTCACTCCACCGTCACACTCTTCGCCAGGTTCCGCGGCTGATCCACATCCGTGCCCTTCAGCACCGCCACATGATACGCCAGCAACTGCACCGGAATGGCATGCAGGATCGGCGCCACGAACGGATCGACCTTCGGCAGCACCACCGTCTCCGCCGCGATCCCCTTGAGCTTGGCAGCCCCCTCGGCGTCGCTGAACACGATCACCTGCCCGCCCCGCGCCGCCGCCTCCTGCAGATTGCTCGCCGTCTTCTCGAACAACGGCCCGGACGGCACGATGGCGATCACCGGCACATTGCGGTCGATCAGCGCGATCGGCCCATGCTTCATCTCCCCGGCAGCATAGCCCTCGGCATGGATGTAGCTGATTTCCTTCAGCTTCAGCGCCCCTTCGAGCGCAATCGGGAAGCACGAGCCGCGCCCGAGATACAGCACATCCCGCGCCTCCGCGATCCGTGCCGCGATGCGCTGGATATGCGCGTCATGGTCCAGCACCTCGGCCGCGCGGGACGGCACTTCGAGCAGCGCATCCGTCATCCGCGCCTCTTCCGCCGCATCGATCGCCCCGCGCGCCCGCGCCATCGCCAGCGCGAAGCACGCCAGCACCGAAAGCTGCGCGGTAAATGCCTTGGTGCTCGCCACCCCGATCTCCGGCCCCGCGATGGTCTGCAACACCGCGTCCGAAGCGCGGGACATCGTGCTTTCCGGCACATTCACGATGGAGAGAATGTGCTGCTTCTCGGCCCGCATGTAGTGCAGCGCGGCCATGGTATCGGCCGTCTCGCCGGACTGGCTGACCAGCAGCCCCAGCCCGCCGGCCTGCATCGGCGGATTGCGATAGCGGAACTCACTCGCCACATCCGCATCCACCGCCACCCGCGCGATCTGCTCGAACCAGTAGCGCCCCACCAACCCGGCATAGAACGCCGACCCGCAGGCCGAAATCGTCACCCGCGGGATGGTCGCCAGGTCGAACGGCAACGCCGGCATCACCACCGCCCGCGTCCCCGGATTCACCATCTGGCGCAGCGTATCGCCGATTACCGCGGGGTGCTCATGGAGTTCCTTCTCCATGAAATGCCGGTAGTTGCCCTTGCCGACGGCGGCGCCGGACAGCGCGGTGAGCTTGATCTCGCGCTTCACCTCGGCGCCGGTGGCATCGTGGAACGTCGCGCCATCCCGCGTCACCACCACCCAGTCGCCGTCCCGCAAATACGCGATCCGCCGGGTGAGCGGCGCCAGCGCCAGCCCGTCCGAACCGACGAACATCTCATGCTCGCCAAACCCCACCGCCAGCGGCGCGCCATGGCAGGCGGCCACCATCAACCCGGGATGCCCGGCGAACACCATCGCCAGCGCGTAGGCCCCGTGCAGCCGCCCAAACGCCTCCTCGGCCGCCGCAACCGGCGTGCGCCCGTTCTGCAACAGGTGATCCACCAGCTGCACCACCGTCTCGGTATCCGTCTCGGTGACGAAAACCTGGCCGAGCCCCTCAAGTTCCGCGCGCAATTCCGCGTGGTTCTCGATGATCCCGTTATGCACCACGGCCACCCGGGCGGTGGCATGCGGATGCGCGTTGCCCTCGGTCGGCGCCCCATGCGTCGCCCAGCGCGTGTGGCCCACCCCGGTGGTGCCATCGAGGGGCTCGCCCTCCAGCACAACCGCGAGATTGCCGAGCTTGCCCGCCGCGCGCCGCCGATCGATCGCGCCGCCCACCAGCGTCGCGATCCCGGCGCTGTCATAGCCGCGATATTCCAGCCGCCGCAGCGCCTCCAGGATCAGTGGCGCCGCGGGGCGCGCGCCGATAACGCCAACGATGCCGCACATGTCATTTGGCCTTCTTGTGAGCGGCGCGGAATACAGCGGCCCGGCCCGGTTTCACGTCCATCCGCGCCCGCCCGAAGGCCATCGCATCGGCCTCCACATCGGCGGTGATCACGCTGCCCGCCGTCACGAACGCGCCATCCCCGATCGAAATCGGCGCCACCAGCACGCTGTCGGAACCCACGAACACATTGGCGCCGATGGTGGTGCGGAACTTGGAGAACCCATCGTAGTTGCAGGTGATGGTCCCCGCCCCGATATTGGTGCCGGCCCCCACCGAGGCATCCCCGATGTAACTGAGATGATTGGCCTTCACCCCGGCGCCCAGCGTGCTCGCCTTGATCTCCACGAAATTGCCGACATGCGCCGCCGGCCCCACATCCGCCCCCGGCCGCAGCCGCGCGAACGGCCCGATGATGGCGCCCTGATGCACATGGCAGCCCTCCAGATGGCTGAACGAGCGGATATGCGCCCCGGTCTCGATCCGCACCCCCGGCCCGAACACCACGTTGGGCTCCACGATCACATCATTGGCGATCATGGTATCGGTGCAGAACGTCACCGTCTCCGGTGCCACCAGCGTCACGCCGGCCTCCATCGCCGCCTCACGCAACCGCCGCTGCACCTCGGCCTCCGCCCGCGCCTGCTCGGCGCGCGAATTGATGCCCAGCAACTCGGATTCGGGCGCCTCAACCGAAGCCACCAGCGCCCCATCCGCCCGCGCCAGCGTCACCACATCGGTGAGGTAGAATTCCTTCTGCGCGTTGCCGTCCTTCACCGCATGCAACCAGGCCAGCATCCGCCCGGCATCCGCGCACAGCACCCCGGCATTACACAGCCCCACCGCCCGCTCGGCCTCGGTCGCGTCCTTGTATTCCACAATCCGCTCGACGAACCCGTCCGCGCCGATCACCCGCCCATAGCGCGCCGGATCGCCCGGCCGCATCGCCAGCAGCGCCAGCCCGGCATCCCCCGCGGCGCGCCGATCGAGCAGCCGCCGCAAAGTATCCGGCGTAATCAAGGGATTGTCGGCATACAGCACCGCCACCTCGCCATCGCCGAAATACGCCGCCGCCTGCAACGCCGCATGCGCGGTGCCCAGCCGGTCATGCTGCACCACCGCCGGCCACGGCGCCGCCTCGCGCCCCACCTGCGCCGTCTCGGGCCCAACCACCACCACGATGCGGTCGAACACCTCTGCACAACTATCGATCAAATGGCGCAGCATCGGCTTGCCCGCGATCTTGTGCAGAGTCTTGGGAAGCGACGATTTCATGCGGGTTCCGAACCCGGCAGCCAGGATAACAGCAGTTGCGCTCATAATGCCCTCCACCGTGGCGGTGTACGCCCGAGTATGTCAAAGACGTGTGAATGACGCACCGTCCCAACTTCGCATGAAAACCCCGGCATGCCCCGCACCCTGATACTCGACCTCGACGGCACGCTCGTCGACTCCGTCCCCGATCTCGCCGCCGCCCTCAACCGCCTGATGACCGCCCGCGGCCTGGCCGCGTTCTCCCACCCCGAAGTCACCGCCATGGTGGGAGACGGCGCCGCCGCCCTCCTCGCCCGCGCCTTCACCGCCCGCCAGGCCGCGCAGGACCCCGCCGCCCTCGATGACTTCCTCACCGACTATACCGCCAACGCCGCCGTCGAAACCCAGCCCGTCCCCGGCGTCCCCGAGGGCCTGCACGCCCTCGCCGCCGATGGCTGGCGCCTCGCGGTCTGCACCAACAAACCCGAAGCCGCTGCCCGCGCCCTGCTGACCGCACTGGGATTGCATGATATTTTCGCGGCCATCGGCGGCGGTGACAGCTACCCCGTGCGCAAGCCCAACCCGGCCCACCTGCTCGCTACCCTCGCCGCCGCCGGCGGCACGCCCACCCGCGCGCTGATGGCCGGCGATCATCACAATGACGTGGCCGCCGCCAATGCCGCCGGCGTACCCTGCATCTTCGCCGGCTGGGGCTATGGCGCGCGCGAAATGGGCGCCGAAGCCGCCGCCACCGCGGCCGACTTCAGCGAACTCGTCCGCCTCGCCGAAACACTCCTGGCGCCTCAGGCCGCCGGCGGAACCCGGTAGCGCTCGTCGAACGTATAGCCCCAGGCGTCCATTTCCGCGGTGCAGGTGTCGCGGAAGATCGTCTTCTGCTCATCCGACCAGCCGGTCTGCTCCAGCGTCAACATCCGCCCGACCGATTCCGAGGCCAGCACCTGCGGCCGCGCGGTTGCAAACGTCGCCACCATCGTCGCCTTCTGCTCCGCCGTCATCGGCACCAGCCTGGCCACCCCTTCGGCCACCTGCTCCGGATGATCCACCATGTCCCGGTGCTCGATTTCCATCCAGCTCCCGGCCGGCAAATCCCCACGCAGCCCGCGCCACCCCTGCATGATCCGCACCCAGTCCATCGTCTGGTAGGCGATGTCGTGCTTGGGGAACTTCTTCAGCCGGCTGTACACATTCTCGATCGGCCGGCGATACAGGAAGAACGTCGCGAACGGCTGGTCCAGATGCGACAGCCGCCGCAGGAACGGCAGCATCCCGGGGCTCACCGTCTTGTCGAGCCACACCGTCCCGCCCGACAGCTTGTCGTTCAGTTCAAGCAACGCCCGCGCCATCGCGTTCTTCATCTCATCGATCGGCAGGTTGCCAAGGGCATGCCGATCATTGGACGCCGGCCCCTTGTAGATCTTGTAGTGCTGCTCGATCACGTTCTCGATCTTGCCGAACATGTCCACCACCTGGCCCTCATGGAACCCAGGCAACCCGGTGGCGCGGCGCAGCGCGAGGGTGAAAATACTGGAGCCGGAGCGGGGAGACCCGATGATGAACACCCGCTTGGGGGTCACGCCCAGGTCAGCCGCGCCGCCCTGACCAGCCGCAGAATTGACGTCCAAAACAGCCCCCGCACCACTGAAATCCAAGGCCCTGACCGTAGTGGCCCGCAGCTCCGAATGTCAATAGCGACAAGGATTTATCGAATAAAAATCGAAACAGTCAAGCAAAATTGATCGGCAATCGACCACGTCCCTCGCGTCAGCTCGCGCCCCCCGGCATGTCCCCGGGCTCGGAGTGCGTGTACACCCCGCTGGCGAACCGATGCTTGCCATGGTTGTAGATCTGCACGGGCCGGTTTTCGAAATACAACGGCACCAGCCGGCTCGGGCAATAATGCGTCACCACGCTCTTGCGCGTCGTCGCCTTGGACACCGGATTGCCGCCATGCACCAGGTCGGCGTGCCAGATCAGCACATCCCCGCGCTTGGCAATGAACGGCTTCTTCGGCATGCCCTGCTGCGCCGTGCGGTTCTTCAGGGAGTTCACAAACGCGTCAACCTCCGCCGAGGGGAACACATCGTTGTTCATCCGCCGGCAATCATGGATGGTCTTGTATTTCCCCATGTAGAGGTAGTCGTCCAGCGTGTGGCTGCGCTCATTGTAGAACAACTCGCCCGCCCCCGGCGTCACATCCTCCAGCGCTATCCACGAGGCCACGAAATTGCGCGGCATCGTGTACGCCACATAGGCGGTATCCTGGTGGCCCGACTGCGCCGACCCCAGCCAGAACCCCAGCGTCTGGGACGCCATCGCCCGGCTTTCGAACACCAGCGCCATGAAATCGCTGATCGCATCGCTGAAAATGATGTCCCGGATCGCGCCGGACAGAAAATGGATATCGAGCGCCTTGGCCGGATGGTCGTTGAATTCCTTCAACCATCTGGTCGCCGCGCGTGATTTCACCACCGCGCCGCACTCGAACAACTGCCGCGGCAGCCGCCCGCTATACGCCATCTCCAGTGCCTCCTGCGCCGCATCGAGGATGGCATCGGGGATCGCATTCTCCAGCACCACATAGCCGCGCTCGATCCACTGCCGCAGCAGCACCGCCTGCGCCTCCGTCACCTGCCCGATCTCAAGCTTCCCGGCCAGAATGTCCTGCGCATTGGGCAGATCGGGCCACAACCCGCCAAACGGCGACGCCGGCAGCGCCGGGTTGTTGGGGCGCGGCGCCATCGGGTTGGGCAGAAACGCGCGCGCCTTGCCGAAGCGCTGGTAGTGATCGAACGCATCCGCCGCCCGCCCCTCGGCAATCTCGATCCGCGCGATCGGGTAGGACCGCAGATAATACGTCGGATCGAACCCCGCGATCCGCGCCTCGCGCCCCTCGCGCTGCCCGGCCCGGGTGAAATGATGCCAGCCGCTCTTCCAGTGCCCCGCCTCGATGCCGCGCGCAACATCCGGATAACGCTTGAGATAGAAGGCCTCGTCGAACGAACTCTGTTCGGCGAACGATGCGCCAGCGGGCACAACGGGCGGACGATTGGTCTGGACAGTTGCGGACATCGATCCCCCCCTTTGGTATCGTTCCAAACTACGATGACCATCATCGACGGAACAAGGCCGTCTGGGCGCTATCCGAACAAAAATTTCTTCCGCCTGGGTAAATTTTTGATCATAAAGTTTACCGAAAACCAATCGTTGCGCAGACTCTCGCCGTCGCTCAACGCAGGTCCGGCATCGGGCCGGGATCGCCACCCGCCTTGATCACATGCTCGCGCTCCTCCAGCGTCGCCTTGTCGCGCGGGAACATGAACGTCGCCTTGGCGATCAACGCACTGGCCGCGACGATGTCCCCTTTCAGGCGCGCCGCGCGGGCGCCGCGGGCATAGAACTCCGGGATGCCTTCGTAGCGCTCCATGCCCTCGTCACAACGCGTGGCCATCGCGTCCCAGTTCCCCGCCACCTCGGCTACCTCGGTGAACAACGTCCACGCGAGTACCTTGTCCGGAAAGGCGGCCACCACGGCACTCGCCAGCACCTCCGCCTCATCCAGCCGCCCCAGCCGCATCAGCAGATTGCAGCACCGGATCCAGGGCCACAAAGTGCCGGGAAACCGACGCCGCGCCTCGTTCCAGCGCTGCTCCGCCGCCACCAGGTCGCCCCGCGCCTCGGCACACGCCGCATAGCTCTCGAACCCGGCGGGATTGCGCGGAAAGCGGTGTTGCACACTGAGCGCCAGCGCCTCCGCCTGATCCAGCCGCCTCAGGCCCCGCAGCGCGAGGCCGACATTGGCATACCCCTCGAACAACGCCGGAAACTGGCGCTGCAGGATCTGCCCAACCTCCAGCAACTTGGCCCAGTCCTTGTCGTCACGCGCATTGCGCCCCTCGATCAGCAACGGCTCCGGCCGATCCGGATTGTCCGCCCGCAGCTTCTTGAGTTCCCACTCGATGTAGCGGAATTCCAGGCACTTTTTCATCATGGAGCGCGATGCGTCGGTCTTCGGCAACTCCCCCACCGCATCCCCGAACGCCCGCCGCCACAGCCCGATCAGCACCCCCCCGGGATCGCTCACAATACCGATCGAACGCCAATCCATGCCCCGCCTCCGCTGCTCCCGCGTCGCTATCACGCACAAGCCACGCCAACAACCGGATGGCGCGCCGCCCCGCCGTCCAGGCATGGATACCCCCGAAGGAGACCCCAACCATGACCCATCCCGCCAGCAAATTCGCCTGCATCGCCATCGATCCCGCCGTCGCCAACCGCTTCCGCGCCACCGGCCTCGATGATCGCGGCAAGCCGCTCCACCGCATGACCGCCCCGGCCGATTTCGCCTTCCCCTGCCGCGTCTGCCTGCAATACGCCCGCGCCGGCGAAGACGTCCTGCTCGGCAGCTACGATCTCCCCAAGCCGCAAAGCGTCTACTGGACCCCAAGCCCCATCTTCGTCCACGCCGAGCCCTGCACCCCCTACGCCGGCACCAACGAAATCGCCGAAATCGTCCGCCGCAACGCCATCGTCTCCGTCCGCGCCTATGACGCCGACGGCATGTGCCTCTACGACCTCGGCCAGGTCAGCGAAGGCGCCGCGGTGGACGCACCCCTGGCCCGCGCCATGGCCGACGAACGCACCAGCTTCGTCAACATCCACACCGCCAGGCCCGGCTGCCTGCTCTGCCGCGTCGAGAGCCTCACCGAAGCTGCCTGAAGAAGTCCCGCAACAGATCGGCGGCCTCGCGCTCGCGCACGCCGCCGATCACCTCCGGCCGATGCAGCCCGCCCTGCGTCTCGAACACCCGCGCGCCATGCTCCACTCCGCCCCCCTTGGGGTCATAGGCGCCGAAAATCAGCCGATCCACCCGAAACAACGCCATCGCCGCCGCACACATCGCGCACGGCTCCAGCGTCACCACCAGCGTGCACCCCGGCAGCCGTGGTGACCCCATCGCCGCCGCCGCCGCCCGCAACGCCAGCAATTCAGCATGCGCCGAAGGATCGAACATCTCCTCCGTCCGGTTCCCCGCCCGCGCGAGAACCGCCCCGTCCGGCCCCAGCACCACCGCCCCCACCGGCACCTCGCCACGCCCCGCCGCCGCCCGCGCCTCGGCCAGCGCCAGTTCCATCCCTTGCCCCACCGCGCCCATTTCGCTAGCAACTCCTCATGCAAAAGCCCCTCATCGGCGTCACCCTTGACAGCGAACCGGCCGGCGGCTGGTCGAAATACCCCTGGTACGCCCTGCGCACCAACTACGCCGGCGCCATCGCCGCCGCCGGCGGCCTCCCGCTCGCCCTGCCGCACCACCCTGAACTCGCCGCCGACTACCTCGACCGTCTCGACGCCCTCGTCGTCACCGGTGGCGCCTTCGATGTCGATCCCGCCCTCTACGGCGATGATGGCCGCCACGGCACCGTCACCCTCAAGCAGGGCCGCACCGCCGCCGAACTCGCCCTCGTCCAGGGCGCCCTCGCCCGCAACCTGCCCGTCCTCGGCATCTGCGGCGGCCAGCAACTCCTCGCCGTCGCCCTCGGCGGCTCCCTGATCCAGCACATCCCGGACAGCGTGGCCGATGCCCTCGCCCACGAACAGCCGAATCCGCGCCACGAACCCGGCCACCCCGTCGCCGTCGTCCCCGGCACCCTGCTCCACCGCATCGTCGGCTCCACCGAAATGCACGTCAATTCCGCGCACCACCAGGCCGTCCGCGCCCCCGGCCCCCACGCCATCGTTGACGCCACCGCCCCCGACGGCGTCATCGAAGGCATCGAGGACCCCCGCTACAAATTCTGCCTCGGCGTGCAGTGGCACCCGGAGTTCCATATCGACCAGGGCGACCGCCGCATCTTCGATGCCCTCATCGCCGCCTGTTCGTGATACCATCGCCGATCAACCAACAGGTTTCGTTATGACTGACCCCGCCGACCACGATACCGATGACCAAGACACCGGCGATCAAGAACCCGGCGCCAAGGCCCAGGGCGAACGCATCGCCAAGTTCCTCGCCCGCGCCGGCGTCGCCAGCCGGAGGGACGCCGAGGTCATCGTCAGCGAAAAGCGCGTCCGCCTCAACAACGCCGTCGTCACCCACCCCGCCACCTTCGTGGCCGACGGCGACATCGTCACCGTGGACGGCAAGCCCGTCGGCGTGCAGCGCGAACGCACCCGCCTGTTCCGCTATCACAAGCCCGAAGGCCTGATGGTCACCCACAAGGACCCCCAGGGCCGCCCCACCGTTTTCGAGAAACTCCCCGCCGCCATGGGCCGCGTGGTGAGCGTCGGCCGCCTCGATCTCAATTCCGAGGGCCTCCTCCTTCTCACCAATGACGGCGCCCTCGCCCGCCAGCTCGAACTCCCCGCCAACGCCTGGACCCGCCGCTACCGCGTCCGCGCTTTCGGCGCCCCCGATTCCGCCGAACTGGCCGCCCTCATCAACGGCATCACCATCGAGGGCGAACGCTACGGCCCCATCGAAGCCGGCCTCGACAGCCGCAAGGGCGACAACGTCTGGCTCACCGTGGCCCTCAAGGAAGGCAAGAACCGCGAGGTCCGCAAGGTCCTCGCCCATCTCGGCCTCCAGGTCTCCCGCCTCATCCGCGTCGCCTACGGCCCGTTCCAGCTCGGCACCCTGCCGCGCGGCGCCGTCGAGGAAGTGGCCCCCAAGGTCCTGCGCGAGCAGATCAAGCTGGCGTCGTGAGACCCCGCTCGTGAGAATTGTGGCAGGCCTGTTCAAAGGCCGCATGCTCGCCGCCCCCAAGGGCGACGTCACCCGCCCCACCGCCGACCGCGTCCGCCAGGCCCTGTTCGACACCCTGATGCATGCCGAATGGGGCGGCCGAGAGCTCGTCGCTGGCGCCACCGTGCTCGATGCCTTCGCCGGCACCGGCGCCCTCGGCCTCGAAGCCCTCTCGCGCGGCGCCGCCCACGGCCACTTCTTCGAATCCGACCCCGCCGCGCTCGAAGCCCTGCGCGCCAACATCGCCTCCTTCCGCGCCAAGGCCTCCGTCCACCGGGACGCCCTCAGGCCTCCCCGCGGCCCCTCCTGCCAACTCGCCTTCCTCGACCCGCCCTACCGCGAAGGCCTGATCCCCCCCGCCATCGCGGCCCTGCGCACCGCCGGCTGGCTCAAACCCGGCGCCGTCATCGTCATCGAAACCGCCCGCGACGAGGAAACCCCCGACCTCGGCGAACTCCTCGACCAACGCCGCCACGGCGCCGCAATGATCAGCATCTACCGCCTCGGCGAAGCGACCGCCTGAAGCCAGGGATTACAAAGAGACAGCGAGACAGCGAGAGGGAAGAATTTTTCACCACAGAGGCGGTAAGACGGGAAGAAGAGGGAGTTTACTGATTCTCCCCGTCTTACCGCCTCTGTAGTGGAATTGCTTTCTCCCTGCCCTTCTCGCTGTCTCTTTGTGAATCTTTGCTACGCTGCAGTCATAACCAACGTCCGAGCGATCCCCCCGGCGCAAGCCAATCACTCAGCCCGGCACCGCGAACACGCTCCCCCACCCCATCACCCGCGCCGGATCGACGCCCGCCATCGCGAGCCCCTTCCACAGCACCGTCGCACAGGTGTCGAACACCGGCAGCCCGGTCTCCGCCTCCATCGCCGCTGCCACCGGCCCGCCACGCATATTGGTGCAGATGATGGCGATGGCGTCCGGCTTCTCCGCCGCCACCGCCCGCGTCATCGCCGCCACTTCCGCCTCGCTCACCGTCGAGAACGAGAAATTATCCTGCCGCCCCAGATGCCGCTCCCCGGCGCACTCCACCCCCAGCGCCGCGTAGTTCGCCAATATCCGCGCCTGCACATCATCGCGATATGGCGTCACGAACCCCAGCCGCCGAATACCCAGTCGCGTAATGATATCGTTCAAAGCCAGCATCGAGGTCGTCGCCCGTATCCCGGTGGCTGCCTCGATGCGCGCGCACAGCCGCACATCCGCCTCCCACCCGAGCCACCCGGAGGACGTGCCGCTCCAGCCGATCACATCCACCTTGGCATGCGCCAGCAATTCCGCCGCCCGCAGGATGGCGCTGTCATCGAACTGCGCCAGCGCCCCCTGCGTCAGCGCGATCTCGGTCACCGGAAAGCGCGAGAAATGCGCCGTCACCTCCGGCACCCCCCCTAGCATCGCGGTGGTCACCGGCTCCAGCACGGTATTGGAACTCGGCGTCAGAATGCCGAGGCGTCGGCCCGGCAGCGCGTCTATTCCCACACGATCTCCGTTGCGTTCAGCGCCGCCCGCGCGGCATGGAAGCTGTAGAAGAGCAGCCCGACGCCGAGGGTGGCAATACAAACCAGCAACCAGATCACCACCACGCGCATTTCGCGCTCCACGTCATACGTGCAGCGCAGCCGCCCCATGGTGCGCCCCTGCGCATCGGTGATGCGGGTGAAATTGATCACCAACTTGAAAAAATGCCCGCTCACGATGATCCAGCCCAGCCCCAGCGTGCAGGCACTCACCAGCAGCCAGACCATGAAGGGGATCCACACGTCCGCGAGCCGCATATCGTTGCGGAATTTCAGGTTGACGAAATCGCCCCCCATGGCCGCGCGGCCCAGCGATGCGCTCATCTTTGTTCCTTCCCCGTTCGCCATATCCTGCCCTTAGGCGGCCTAACCGGGCAAGCCGCACTGACATGGATCAAGCCCATCGCTCGAACATGCCGCCGCGCGCAGCGCAAAAAAGCATCACAACAAGACGGCAAGACAGCGAGATAGGGCAGGGGGGAGACCTTGTTTCTCGCTGTCTCGTTGTGAACCTTCCTTGTGTCAGGTGCGTCCTACCGCCGCCCGAACAACCGCTCGATCTCCGCCCGGCTCAGCTTGAGGAACGTCGGCCGCCCATGGCTGCACGTCGCCGCCCGCGGCGTCGCCTCCATCTGCCGCAGCAGCGCATCCATCTCCGGCCCCGCCAGCCGCCGCCCGGCCCGAATGGAGCCATGGCACGCCATCCGCGCGATCACCGCGTCCAGCCGCGCATCCAGCGCCGTTGTCTCGTCCTGCTCGGCCAATTCATCCGCCAAATCCCGCAGCAGCGGCTTCGGCTCCGGCGCCCCCAGCGCCGCCGGCAACGCCCGCACCAGGATCGCGCCAGGCCCGAACGCCTCGATCTCCAACCCCAGCCGCCCCAGCACCGGCGCATGCTCCATCAGCCGGATACAGTCCGACGCCGCCATATCCACCACCGCCGGCAACAGCAACGGCTGTGACCTGACGCCCCCCTCCAGCAACTGCCCGCGCAACGCCTCATGGGTCAACCGCTCATGCGCCGCATGCTGGTCCACCAGCACCAGGCTGCCATCCGCCGCCACCGCGATGATGTAGGTATCCAGCACCTGCGCCAACGGCGCCCCTAGCGGGAAATCTCCCGATGAATATCCCCGGGGTGGCGCCTCGGCGGTAAACGGCCCATGAAACCGATCCGGCGCCGGCAGCGTCCGCGCCGAAGGCGTATCCGCCAATGGCAACCGCGCCTCGGCAAAACCCGCCGACACCGGCCGCCCCCCGCCACCCAGCCGCATAGGCGGCCGAGACTGAAACTGCCGCGCCTCCATCACCAACGGCGCCGCCGGCCCCGCCCCGCCCGACAACGCCCGCCCCAGCCCGCCGATCACCAGGCCGCGCACCGAATCGGCTTCGCGAAACCGCACCTCCGCCTTCGCCGGATGCACATTCACATCCACATCCTCGGCCGGCAGATCCAGGAAAACCGCTACGATCGCGTGCCGCCCCATCGCGATCACATCGCGATATGCCACCCGCACCGCGGTCCGCAGCAACGGGTCCGCCACCGGCCGCCCATTGACGATCAACGTCTGCGCCGCCGCCGTCGCCCGCGTCACCGTCGGCGCGCAGGCAAACCCGGTCAGCCGCATCTCGCCCCGCGTCGCATCGATCGGCAGCAACGCCCCCGCCGCCTCCGCCCCCAGCAACGCCGCAATCCGCCCCGCCCGATCCTGCCGCGGCAAATCGAACGCAACGCGACCATCCGTCTCGAACCGGAACGCCACCCCCGGCGCCGCCAGCGCCAACCGCCGCACCGCCGTCTCCACCGCATCCGTCTCCGCCCGCGCCGACTTCAAAAACTTCCGCCGCGCCGGCGTCGCATAGAACAAGTCCCGCACCACCACCCGCGTGCCAACGCCGCCCGGCGCCGGCGTCACCGCCGAAACCGCCCCGCCCTCCACCGTGATGGTCGCCGCATTCTCCGCCCCCGCCGTGCGCGAGGTAATCGCCAACCGCGCCGCCGCCCCGATCGACGGCAACGCCTCGCCGCGAAACCCCAGGGTATCGATCCGCACCAACTGGTCGTCGCTCAGCTTCGAAGTGGCATGCCGCAACACCGACAGCGCCAACTCGTCGCCCGTCATCCCCAGCCCGTCATCCGCCACCTCGATCCGCTCGATCCCCCCCCCGGCGATCGAAACCGCGATGCGCGTCGCCCCGGCATCCAGCGCATTCTCCACCAACTCCCGCGCCGCCGCCGCCGGCCGCTCGATCACCTCGCCGGCCGCAATCCGATTAACCGTCGCCTCGGACAGCAGCCTGATCCGGCTAACGGTCATGCGCGCGCCAGCAAGGCAGATGCACAAAGAGACAGCGAGACAGCGAGAAGGCAGAACCTTTCTTCTCGCCGTCTCGCTGTCTCTTTGTGAAAACCTTCCCGCGACCCCTCAAGCATCCCCCCGCAAAGCCCGAAACCGCCCAATCAGCGCCACCGTCGAAGCATCATGCCCCCCCACCGCCGCTCCCGGCTGCAAGTCGGGCAATATCCCCTTGGCCAACACCTTGCCCAGTTCCACCCCCCACTGGTCGAAGCTGTTCACCCCCCACAGGAACCCCTGCACCGCCACCTTGTGCTCGTACAGCGCAATCAGCCGCCCCAGCGTGAATGCATCCAGCCGCTCGAACAAAATCGTCGTGCTCGGCCGGTTTCCCACGAACACCCGATGCGGCGCAATCCGCGCGATATCCGCCTCCGCCACCCTCGCGGCGCGCATCTCCGCCACCACCTCATCGAGCGCCTTCCCCCGCAGCAGCGCCGCCGCCTGCGCCAGCGCATTGGCCGCCAGAATCCGATGCGCCTCCGCCCGGTCATGGTCGGGCACCGCCGCCAGGATGAAGTCCACCGGCACCGGGCTCGTCCCCTGATGCACCAGCTGCATGAAGCTGTGCTGCGCATTGGTGCCAGGTTCGCCGAAGATCACCGGGCACGTCCGCCCCTCCACCGGCGCCCCGTCCAGCCCCACCGACTTGCCGTTGCTCTCCATCTCCAACTGCTGGAGAAACGCCGGAAACCGCCGCAGCCGGTCATCATACGCCAGCACGCACTGCTGCCCGTAGCCCATGATGTTCACGTGCCAGATCCCCACCAGCGCCAGCAGCACCGGCAGGTTGTCGGCGAAATCAGCCTCGCGGAAGTGCGCGTCCATATGCCGCCCGCCATCCAGCATGGCCTGGAACTGCTCCCACCCCGCCGCCAGCGCGATCGACAGCCCCACCGGCGACCACAGCGAGAACCGCCCGCCCACCCAGTCGCGGAATCCGAACACCCGCTCCGCCGCAATCCCGAACCCCGCCACCGCCGGCAAATTGGTCGACAGCGCGGCGAAATGCATCGCCACCGCCGCCTCACCCAGCGCCCCGGCAATCCACCCACGGATCGCCCGCGCATTGGTCATCGTCTCGTCGGTAGTGAAGGTCTTGGAGGCCACCAGCACCAGCGTGCGCGCCGGATCAAGCTCGCGCATCACCGCCGCCGCCCCGGTGCCATCCACATTGGACAGGAACCGCGCCCGCATCCGCCCACCGCGTGCCAGCGTCAACGCCTCGGTCGCCATCAACGGCCCGAGGTCCGACCCACCGATGCCGATATTCAGCACGGTGTCGAACGTCAGCCCGCTCGCCCCGCACAGCCGCCCGTCATGCACCGCGGCCACAAACGCCGCCATCCGCTCCCGCTCGCCCGCCGCACTGGCGCTGGCGTGTTCATCGAGCGCCATCATCCCATCGCCCGCGTGGGACCGCAGCGCCATATGCATCGCCGCCCGCCCCTCGGTCGGGTTCACCATCGCGCCGGCGAACAACCGCTGGCGGAACCCGTCCAGCCCCGCCTCATGCGCCAGGTCGAGCAGCCCCACCAGGCTATGCCCATCGATCGCCGTCTTGGAGAAATCGAGCGTCATGTCGCCCAGCACCGCGCTGAACCGGCGCGGCCGGTCCGGATCGGCGGCAAACAAGGCGCGAATGTCATGCGCGCCGGGACGCGCGGCAAGGCCGGCAAGATGCCGCCAAGCCGACCGGGTAATGGAATCGGATGCCATCCCCGCAGTCTAGCCCACCGCCGCCAGCGGGTGGAAACATTTCCCCCGCCGCCAGCCGCTCAGCCCACGCGGATCAGAACCCGAAGATCGACTTGCTCTTCGGCATGATGATCGTCGTCGTGCCTTCCTGGTTGCTCTGCCCCAGCGCCGCGTTCTCGCGCAGCCGCTGCGCCTCGGCGGTGGGATTCACCACCACGCCCGGCTCCGGCGGCAGCTTCCAGAACATCAGCTTGTCGGTGAAGCCCGGCTTGGGCGCATCGATCGCCGACAGCGCGTTGACGGTATTGCGAATATCCGCCGGCGCCGCCGGCCCTGCGGCCCGTACCAGCGCCTGCTGCCCGGGGGTCATGCCCGCCTGCGGCTGCAATGCCGCCTGCGGCACCAGCACCGAGGCCGCCGCCGAGCGCGAACTCACCTCCTGCGGCCGTGTCGCGCCAGGCTGCGGCGGCGTCAGCATATACGCCGGCGGCATCGACAGCGGCGCCCGCGTCGTCACCTGGAACTCGTCCGGCGCATCGCGTGACAGGCCGAATTGGCGGGCGATATCGCTGCCGCAGCCGGTAAGGCCGAGCAGGCTGCCGCACAGCAGGGCGGGAACAAGAAACCGGGAACGCGAAGCGGGGGGGGCGAGTTGGCGCATAGGCTGTTCCTTACTTCTCCCCGGGCGCGGCGGCAAGGCGCTCCGGATCGTGGGCCGGGTCTTGTTTCGGCTTGCCGGGATGCCGCATTCCATCGAGCACCAGCACCGCAACGCCGCAAACGATCGCGGCATCGGCAACGTTGAACACATACCACGACCAGCCCATCACATGGGCATGAATGAAATCGACCACCGCGCCGAAACGCGCCCGGTCGATCACATTGCCGATCGCCCCACCCGCCACCGCCCCCAGCGCGATCGCCACCACCATCCGCTCGGCGCGAAACAGCCAGACGGTAAGAAACCCCACCACCGCCAACGCCACCGCCGCCAGCATGAAGCCCGCCCAGGCGCTCTGGCTGGTCAGCAGCCCGAACGTGATGCCATGGTTCCACACCATCGTCAGGTTCAGCACCGGCAGCACCGGCACGCTCACCAACTCCGGCAGCCGCAACACCTCCAGCACCCACCACTTGCTCGCCTGGTCAGCCGCCAGCACCACCAACGCGGTGACGGCGCCGAACCAGACGCGCGAATTGCGGCTCATGCGGCGACGGTCTTGGTCACCAGGCCCGAGTCGACAGCATCGGTGCACCGCAAGCACAACGTCGGATGCGCATGCACCGAGCCCACCTCGGGCAACACCTTCCAGCACCGCGCGCACTTGTCGCCCGGCGCCAGCGCCGTCGCCACCGAAGTCTCGTCCCCCCGCTTCGTCGCAGCCGCCGACACGATCAACACCTCGGCCCACTCGGCGCCTGACAGCAGGGTCTCCTCCGCTTCCGGCAACCCAAGCTCCACCGCCGCCTGCAACGAGGAGCCGATCTTGCCGTCCCGCCGCATGCCCTCAAGTGCCGTCGTCGCCTCGCCGCGCCGCGCCCGGATCACCGTCCAGCGATCCGCCAACGCCTGGTCGCGCCACCGCTCCGGCACATCGGGGAAATCCTGCAAATGCACGCTGGTCTCCTCGCCGAACCGCGCCGTCCACGCCTCCTCGGCGGTGAACACCAGCACCGGCGCCAGCCAGGTGCACAGGCAGCGGTGCAGATGATCCAGCACCGTCCGCGCCGCCCGCCGGCGAATACTATCCGGCCGATCGCAATACAGCGCATCCTTGCGAATATCGAAGTAGAACGCCGAGAGATCCGTCGAGCAGAAACTATGCAGCGCCGGATAAACCCCGGCCCAGTCATGGCTATCCACCGCGCCCCGCACCTGGCCGTTCATCTCCCACAACCGATGCAGCACCCATCGCTCCAACTCCGGCATCTCCGCCTCCGGCAGATGCTCCGCCGGCGTGAACCCATCGAGGCTCCCCAGCAGCCAGCGCAACGTATTGCGCAACCGCCGATACAACTCGGCCGTCTGCTTCAAAATCTCCGGCCCGATCCGCTGGTCCTCGGTGATATCGGTGTTCATCACCCACAACCGCAGGATATCGGCGCCATACTTGTCCCACACCTCCTGCGGCGCAGTGGTATTGCCCAATGACTTGGACATCTTGCGCCCCTGCTCATCGAGCGTGAATCCATGCGTCAGCACCGCCTTGAACGGCGCCACCCCACGGCTCCCCACCGATTCCAGCAGCGAGGAATGGAACCACCCGCGATGCTGGTCCGTCCCTTCCAGATACAAATCCGCCGGCCACGGCAACTTGCGCTGCTCCAGCACGAACGCGTGGGTGGAGCCCGATTCGAACCACACATCCACGATATCCATCACCTGCTCGTAGTCGTCCGGATCGCGGTCCTGCCCGAGGAAGCGTGACGGCGGCGAGGAATACCACGCATCCGCCCCCTCCTCGGTGAACACATCGACAATCCGCCGCACCACCTCGGGATCGCGCAACGGCTGCCCCGACGCCTTCTCGACGAACACCGCGATCGGCACCCCCCACGCCCGCTGCCGCGAGATGCACCAGTCCGGCCGCGCCGCGATCATCGAGTCCAGCCGCGTCCGCCCCGCCGCCGGCACGAAATCCGTCTCCGCGATCGCCTTGCGGGCGAGTCCACGAATATCCTCCGGCCCATCCATCCGGATGAACCACTGCGGCGTCGCCCGGAAAATCAACGGCGCCCGCGAACGCCAGGAATGCGGGTACGAATGCACCAGCTTCCCCCGCCCCATCAGCCCACCGGCATCCTTGAGCGCCGCGCACATCGCGTCGGCCACCTTGTAGACATGGTGCCCGGCGAACATCGGCACCCACGGATTATAGGTGCCGTCATCCCCCACCGTCTCCGGCACCTCGATCTTGTGCGCCCGGCCCAGATGGAAGTCGTCCTCGCCATGGCCCGGCGCGATATGCACCAGCCCGGTGCCCGCCTCGGTGGTGACGAAATCCCCCGGCAGGAGTGGGACGGGGAAATCGTACCCTTTCCCATGGAGCGGGTGATGGCAAACGGTTCCCGCCAGTTCTTCGCCGGTAAACACATGCAACACGTGATGCGTCGCGACTTTTGCCTCGGAGCAAAAGCTTGGAAGAAGCTTCAGGCCAACCACGACCGTCTCACCCGGAACCGCCATTGATCCGGCTTCGACGGAATCAATTCGCACCAGAGCGTATTCAATCTCCGGCCCATAGGCGATCGCCCGGTTGCCAGGCATGGTCCACGGAGTGGTCGTCCAAATGATGACCGAAGCGCCAAGCAGTGAATCACGCTTCGGCGTCGGCGGACCCGACCGCGACACGATGAAGATCGGAAACCGCACGAAAATCGTCGTGCTGGTATGGTCGTGATACTCGATCTCCGCCTCCGCCAGCGCCGTCTTCTCCACCGGCGACCACATCACCGGCCGCAACCCGCGGAACAACGCCCCGTTGAGCAGGAACTTGCCGATCTCCCCGGCAATCGCCCCCTCTGACGGCAAATCCATCGTCGCATACCGCTCGTCCCACGCCCCGAACACGCCGAGCCGCTTGAACTCCTCGCGCTGCACCCCCAGCCAATGCTCGGCATACGCCCGGCATTCGGCGCGGAACTGCAAAATCGGCACCGCATCCTTGTCCCGGCCGGACTTGCGGTATTCCTCCTCGATCTTCCACTCGATCGGCAGCCCGTGGCAGTCCCACCCCGGGATATACAGCCCGTCGAACCCCGCCATCTGCCGGCCGCGATTGATCACGTCCTTCAGGATCTTGTTGAGCGCGTGCCCGATATGCAGGTTGCCGTTCGCATACGGCGGCCCGTCATGCAGGATGAACTTCTCCCGCCCATGCGAATTGGCGCGGATGCGCTCCCAGATGCCCATCTTCGCCCAGCGCGCAAGGATGGCCGGCTCCTTCTTCGGCAGGTCGCCGCGCATGGGAAACGGCGTCGCCGGCAGGAAAACCGTGTCGCGATAGTCTCGGGTCTGGCTCATGAATGATCTCGTGCGGCCATCTGCCGCGTCAGGGGAAAAGGCGCAGGCGTCAGGTCCCGGCGCTCTACCGAGCGGCCGGGCGCATAATTCGCGCCTGAAAGGTCCCATACATGCGAACTACTATAGCTTAGAGCGGCGCCAGCCGGTCAAGAATCACCCTTGCCTCGGCGCAATCGGCAGCTATGCGGGCGCGCAGCTCATCCAGCCCGGAAAACTTCTGCTCCGGCCGCAGGAACGCATGCAGCGCCACCGACACTTCGAGCCCGTACAAATCGCCCGCGAAGTCGAACAAATTCACCTCCAGCCGGCTCTCCGGCCCGGCGTTCACCGTCGGCCGCCGCCCGATATTCGCCGCGCCATGCCGAACCGTCCCATCCGGCAACGTCACCGTCACCGCATACACCCCCCGCGCCGGCTCCAGATGCCGCCCGAGCGCGATATTGGCGGTGGGAAACCCGATCGTCCGCCCCCGCGCATCCCCATGCGCCACCACGCCGCGAATGGCCCACGCCCGCCCCAGCTTCTCGTTCGCCCGCTCCGGATAGCCATCCTGCAACGCCCGGCGAATACGGCTCGACGAGATCTGCCCCACATCATCCATCAACGGCGGCACCACCGTCAGCCCGATCCCCAACGCCTCCGCCCGCGCCGCGAGAAACGCCACATCACCACCCCGCCGATGCCCGAACGCGAAATCCGGCCCGCACACCAAATGCCGCGCGCCCAGCCCCGCATGCAGCACCTCGGCCACAAACGTCTCCGCCGTCATGTTGCTGAACGCCGCATCGAACGGCATTTCGTACAGCAGCCCCACCCCCAGCATCGCCAGCGCCACCGCCCGCTCGGCGGTCAGCGTGAGCCGAAACGGCGGATCATCCGGCCGAAACACCTCGCGCGGATGCGGCTCGAAACTCAGCACCGCCAGCGGCGCATCCGGCCGCGCCGCATGGCCGATCCGCAGCAGATGGGCATGCCCGCGATGCACCCCGTCGAAATTCCCCAGCGCCACCACCGCGCCCCGCGCGCTCTCCGGCAGCCCGCGCCAGTCGTGGTAGATCACCACCCCTAGCCGCGCGACGGCGGCAACACCACCGCCTCGCCCTCGATCACCGTCTTGCCCGCCACCGTGCAAGTCGTCTTCAACGTCGCCTGCTTCTTCGCCGCGTCGATGGCGGTCACCTCGCACGTCGCCGTCACCGTATCCCCGATCTTCACCGGCCGGCGAAACCGCAGCGTCTGCCCCAGATAGATCGACCCAGGCCCCGGCAGCTTCGTCCCCAGCACCGCGCTGATCAGCCCCGCCGACAGCATCCCATGCGCAATCCGCTCCTTGAACTGCGAAGCCGCCGCCACCTCCGCATTCAGATGCACCGGATTGGTATCCATGCTGACAGCCGCGAACATCAGGATATCCGCCTCGGTAATCGTCTTGCCGATACTGGCCGACTGCCCGACCTGAAGATCCTCGAAAAACACGCCGTCACTCATGGTCCGCTTCCCATCCTGGTGCCCCATTGTTTTGGCGCGCCCCGGTGCCGGAAGCAAGGCAAGCCAGCCAGACAGCGCGGATTGACCACCGAGACACAGAGACAGCGAGAAGCAGAACAAGCCCATTGCGTCCCTTGCTTCTCCCTGTCTCTGTGTCTCTGTGGTGAACCTGCTTGCTCACGTGCCGCCACACCCGAAAAACCGAGGAAACCCCAAATGCCCAACCCCACCACCCAGGCCGCCGCCCTGCTGCTCGCCGCCCGGCGCGACCCCGCCGCCCGCCCCGCCACCCTGCCGGACGCCCTGAAGCCCGCCGACCGCGCCGCCGCCTACGCCATCCAGCAGCAGGTCGCCGCCGAACTCGGCCCCATCGGCGGCTGGAAAGTCTCCCCCTTCGGCGCCGACGGTGCCGCCCCCATGTGCGGCGCGCTCCCCGCCTCCGGCATCCAGCCCGCCCCCGCCACCCTGCGCCCCGGCGCCCACGCCCAGCGCGCCGTCGAAAGCGAACTCTGCGCCCGCATCGGCACGGACCTCCCCCCCCGCGCCACCCCCTACACAACCGCCGAGATCGCCGCCGCCATCGCCGCCATCCACCCCGTCATCGAGGCCTGCGAATCCCGCTACCTCGAACCGCGGGACGTCGACATCCTCTCCCTCATCGCCGACACCCAGGCCCATGGCGGCCTGATCTACGGCCCCGGCCGCACCGACTGGCAATCCATCGACCTTGCCACCGTGGCCTGCGAACAAATCGTCGACGGCACCCACAACGCCGGCCGTACCGGCCACCCCGCCGGCGATCTCGTCGCCCAGGTCCAGTGGATGGCCAACGTCGGCGCCGTCTGGGCCGGCGGCCTGAAAGCCGGCCAGTTCGTCACCTGCGGCTCCTGGACCGGCGCCAACCGCGTCGGCCCCACCGCCAAGGTGGTCACCCGGTTCAGCGGCTTCGCCCCGGTCGAGATTGATTACGCCGACTGAACAGGCGTAACCTCCACGGCGGGGCAATACCCTCCGTGGAGAAACCGCCATGCCGCCGCCCGCCATCATCATCAACAACCAGCGCGACCTGATCGCGGCCTTCGCCACCATCGACCTCGCGAACACGCCCGGCACCTACACGATGACCCTGGGCCAGAACGTCCAGCTCGGCGGCGATATCGGCCTCTACGTTCCCTTCGGCGCGACCGTCACCCTCAACGGCAGCGGCTTCAATCTCTTCGGCGCCTTCTCCTTCGCCATCAGCGGCGCCGGCACCATCGTCCTCAACGCCACCAACCTCGCCACCGGCAGCGGCTCCGGCTATGCCGGCTCACCGCTCGCCATCCTCGGCAACGCGGTGGTCGAACTCGCCCGCCCCGATGCCGGCGGCCTCGGCCTGATCGCCTTCAACACCACCTACTACAACACCGGCGCCACCCTGCGCGTCGATGGCGCCACCCCACCGCTCAACCCGATCGGCCTCGAAGGCGGGTCAAACCTGCACAACACCATCGACCTCACCGGCATCAGCAGCACCGCGAAATTCACCACCCTCGATCTCGGCCAGGCGCTCGACATCCCGCTCACCGGCGGCGGCACAGCAGTCCTGCAACTCACCAACGCCTCGGGCTACCACAACTTCCTCCTCGTCCCCGACGGCAGCGGCGGCACCCTCGTGCTCCCCACCAACCAAACCGTCGCCAACGCCGTCCTCGTCGCCGGCGTCGGCAGCGCCATCCTGAGCCTGCCCCTCGGTGACCCCCTCGCCGCCGGCCCGGCCCAGAACGTCGTCGGCCCCATCAACAACGGCGTCACCCTCGGCACTCTCATCCCGTTTGACCTCGCGGGCGGCCCACCCCCCACCGTGCCCTCCGGCAAAGCCCTCGAACTCATCACCCAAACCACCGGCAGCTTCACCATCCCCGCCACCGCCGGCGCCTTCGTCGACTCCGCCACCGGCCCCGTCAGCCTCCACGGCAGCAAGACCGCCGGCGTCACCGTCGCCAGCGGCAACGGCGGCCTCACCTACACATCGGACACCGGCACCGCGAGCGTCATGGCCGGCGGCGGCACCAACTTCCTCGCCTTCGCCGCCCAGTCCAAGCCCCAGTTCGCCCTCCTCGGCGGCGGCACCAACACCGTCCTGGCGGACGGTGCCGACACCGTGCAAACCGCCGGCGGCAACAACCTCATCGTCCTCGGCCACGGCGCCTCCACCGTCATCTCCGCCGCCGCCGACACCATCCTCGGCGGCACCGCCCCCGCCTATATCGACGCCAGCACCGGCACCCCCTTCAATTCGGACGTCGTGTTCCTCGGCGCCGGGGATGCCACCTTCGGCGGCGGCAACGCCACCACCCTCGTGGGCGGCAGCGGCAACGCCACCATCCAGACCTTCATTGCCTCCCCCCGCCCCTCGCTCTACTTCCTCGGCACCGCCAACAACTCCGTCCTCGGCACCGGCGCCGACACCATCGTCGCCAGCAGCGGCACCGCCACCATCACCGAGAGCGCCGCCCTGATCTTCGCCGGCTCCGGCACCCTCAACCTCCAGGTCAGCAACGCCCACCCCGGCGTCACCACCCTCGTCGGCAGCGCCAGCGGTGCCACCACCATCACCGGCGAGGGCCAACTCCTCGCCTTCGCCAACGCCCCACTGACCTACAACAGCAACTACGGCGCCGCGACCATCGTCAGCAGCGGCGCGGCGATCAACGTCTACGGCGGCTCAGCCGGCGGCAACGTGTTCATCGGCGGCTCGGCAGGCGGCAATAACATCTACGGCGGCAACGGCGGCTACCTCTCGCCCGCCGCCGTCATAGTCGCCGGCGGCAACGGCGATACACTCTGGGCCGGCAATGGCAACGCCATCATCCAGGCCGGTAGCGGCGCCGAGACACTGATTGGCGGTTCCTACCAATTCGGCGGACTCGACCTCTTCGCCTTCACCCACGGCACCGTCGGCACCATCGAGGTGCTGAGCTTCAGTCCGGCTCGCGATTATTTGACATTGACCGGTTTCCCCGCCGGCGAAGCCGCCGCCGCCCTCGGCTCCGCCACAACTTCCGCCGGCTCTGAGACTCTCGCGCTATCCGACGGGACTCACATAACATTCCAAGGCTTTACCGGCCTCACAACCGCCAGCTTCCTGTAACATTCGCCCCGTCCTACCCGCCCCCGGCATACCGGCCTTGCGCAGCCGTTCATCCCAGCCGCGCCGTACGGGTGTTAGCGTTACTTCCAGGACAACGGACAGGGACAGGGAATGTCGGAAGCCAATCAGCGCTTTCTCTGTGATGCGGTCGCGGCGGTGAACGACAACAAGTTGTTCATCACCGTCTATCGCGTCAACGACGGCATCGAATTCGCCAGCGGGCGAGGGGACACCAAACATGGGTCTCCCCGCAAGCAATGGACGGAGGACCTGATCAAGCGCGAAATCGCGCTGGTCTACGGTGCCAAGTCAGTGGAAATCCTCCCCGCCGCGGAGCCGCCCCCAGCGCCCCCCAAGCGGCGAGTCCGCTCAACCCACTAACGGATACGCTCGCCCGGTTGCAACCGCAGCCGGGATAGGCACAGTGGCCACTCCCCCGAGGAGCCACGCCATGCACCCGCGCCAAACCCTCCGCCTCGCCCTCACCGGCGACAGCATCCTCCAGCGCCGCCTCCTCAGCCGCGCCGACCCCGTCGTGCGCCCCCTCTTCGACCTCATCCGCGGCGCGGACGTCGCCTTCACCAACCT
The DNA here is from genome assembly GCA_903845065.1 of uncultured Rhodospirillales bacterium. GTDB lineage: Bacteria > Pseudomonadota > Alphaproteobacteria > Acetobacterales > Acetobacteraceae > CAIYPH01. Next base: position 42,420 of record CAIMWH010000149.1, read on the forward strand.
CGAAGTCCTCCCCAACGATTTCCGCGGCCACCCCGCCCTCGAGTCGGGCGGCTCGCATTTCGGCGCCCCCGAATGGGTGCTCGATGACCTCACCGAAGCCGGCTTCCACCTCTTCGCCACCGCCACCAACCACGCCCTCGATTACGGCGTCGCCGGCCTCCAAGCCGCAATCGATGCGCTCGACCGCCGCCGCCTCAACCACGCCGGCATGGGCCTCAATCTAGAGGACGCCCGCCGCCCCACCTACCACACCCACCCCAACGGCACCGTGGCGATGATCTCCTGCTCCTCCACCTTCGCCAAAGGCCAGGAAGCCAGCGCCCAACGCCCGGACATGCCAGGCCGCCCCGGCCTCAACCCGCTCCGCTTCGATGTGGTCTACGAAGTCTCCGCCCCCCATCTCGCCGCCATCACCGAAATCGCCGCCGCCACCGGCCTCGAAGCCCGCCGCCAGATGATGCTCAAAATGGGCTTCGGCTTCCCCCCGTCCGACCCCAGCATCGTCCCCCTCGGCGAGATGAACTTCCGCGCCGGCCCCCAGCCCGGCATCAAGGTCACCGCCCAGGCGAAAGACATGGACGCCATCGCCCACTGGGTCCGCGAAGCCCGCCTCACCGCCGATATCGTCATCGTCAGCATCCACGCCCACGAACAAGCCGACGACAAGGAAATCCCCGCCGAATTCCTCCCCGCCTTCGCCCACCGCATGATCGACGAAGGTGCGGACCTCATCGCCGGCCACGGCCCCCACCTCCTGCGCGGCATCGAGATCTACCAGGGCAAACCCATCTTCTACAGCCTCGGCAACTTCATCGGCCAAAACGAACTCGTCCCGCGCCTCCCCAGCGACTCCTACGACCGCTTCCGCGCCGACCCGTCCATGAAACCCGCCGAAGTCTACCGCAAACGAACCGACAACGATCAGAAAGGCTTCCCGTCGGACCGCCGCTTCTGGGAAACCGTCGTCCCCATCTGCACCTTCACCGAAGGCCGCCTGACCACGCTGGAAATCCACCCCATCACCCTCGGCCTCGGCCAGCCCCCCCATCTGCGCGGCCGCCCCCGCCTCGCCGAAGGCCCCGAAGCCACCAACATCCTCGCCCGCCTCGCCACCCTCAGCACCCCCTTCGGCACTCGCTTCACCCCCGACGCCACCCCCGCCCGGATAACCCTCTAGCCACCCCACCCCATCCCCCACCTGACAACCCCCCCAATCCACCCTATCTCTAAGCGCATCAGCCAACCCACCCTGGCACGCGAGGAGACCCCACCATGCTCAACCCCGTCACCCCCCTCCCTCTCAAAGATCCCACCCTCTTCCGCCAGGCCAACTACATCGACGGCAAATGGGTCCAGGCCGACTCCG
>CAIMWH010000150.1 GCA_903845065.1 uncultured Rhodospirillales bacterium
GAGGGCAAGAAGCGCATGCGCCAGTTCGGCAAGGTGGAAATCCCGCAGTCCGCCTTCCTCGCCGCCCTCAAGATGGACGCCTGATCGCACGTGGCCCCGATACGGCATTGCATCATATGATGCGATGCCGCGGGTGCCGCGGTGCATTCGTCATCGCTCGGGTGCCTCAACCCAACTAGACGTGCTGATATCGTACCTTATTCCCGTTTCTAATGAATATTTATACCGAGTTCACGCGTTCGTGAGAAATCACAGTCCGCTGTAGTGACTTGGAAGACTACGGTATTCAGCCGATCGGGCTGAAAAAGCGTCGGAGAATTTTACACTACCGACAGCGCGCCTCCATGCGGCGATAACGTTTCTTTGTTATTCAAATGCTTGATACTCTGGCACGAATGTTGCTGAGTTAGCGGAAGGACTACCCACGCCATCCGGCCGCCGGCTTCGCAGCGATCGATCAACAAAGGAGGAGTGCGTGAACCGCCTGCTCATTGTCGCCAACGACAACACCGCCTCGCACAGCATCGGCCTGGCCCTTGAGATCGGAGGGATGTTCCACGCGTCGCACGCGTGCAGCGTCGCGGAGGCCATCGCGCAGGGCGGGCAGGGCGCCACGCCGTATGACGCCGTGCTGATCGTCACCAGCAAGCCGGCCGACAATGTCTCTGGCATGTGCAGCCGGCTGCGCCAGATCTGGACCCATTGCCCGATCATTATCATCGCCCAGAACGCCCGCGAGCATGACATTGTGAACGGCCTCGATGCCGGGGCGAGCGATGTGATCGTCTCGCCCTACCGCACAGGCGAACTGCGGGCGCGGCTGCGGGCGCAAATCCGCGCTCACGCCAACAGTGCCGCCTTGGTGTTCCAGATCGGCCCGTATCGCTTCCAACCCGCCACCCGCACGTTGCAGAACGTCACCACCGGCGCCACCACCCGGCTTACCCACAAGGAAACCGAGGTGTTGAAATACCTCAACCGCTCCGAGGGCGTCCCGGTGGCGCGGCAGACCCTGCTGCGCGAGGTGTGGGGCTACAAGGATGGGGCGGACAGCTACACCGTGGAATCCCATGTGTATCGCCTGCGCCGCAAGCTCGAAGCCGATCCGTCACGGCCGCGCTTCCTGCTCAACGAGGACGGCGGCTATCGCCTGGTGGCCGAGCCGCCGCGCCCATGGCCACCGGCCCGGCCGGCGGGCAACGGGCTGCAACTCGTCGGATAGCACGCGTCAGGCGCGCGCCGCCTGACGTTCGCCGACATCCCGCGCTCGGGCGAATTCAGCCAGCAGCGACCACACCTTGTCGGCGTCCAACCGCCGCGTGGGGTCGTTGATCAGGCTGTCGACTTCATCGAGTTTGCGGGCATATTCGGTTTCGCTCATCGCCTTGCGCCTTGCTGTCTGCCTCGCGTGGCAGACAGCGCCTCAATCGCGGCGGCTTCGTGGCACTAGATCGACGAGAGGATGGCGGTTGCGAGATCGGCCGATTTTGCTGCCGGATGGCCGGGATTGCGGAACCGCAAATCCCCCGCATCGGCCGCGACCTCGAACAATTCGCGCCGTGATACGCAACTGACCGCCACCACATGGCGGGCAGCGGGCTCGGTGAGGAACTGTCGCGCGGCGCCCTCGATTTCGAGCTGGTCGCGCAGATGGCGCCATTCCAGCGCGTCGGTATCCTCCACCAGCATCGCCAAAATGCCCGGCCGCGTGCCGGTGAGGCGGGCCGGCGCGACGGCGCCCATGCGACGACCGATGGCGGCAGCCACCTCGTCCTCCCGGCCGGCGCGGGCGGCGAGCACGCAAACCCCGCCCGAACCCGTCATCACCGCCAAATGCGCCTCATGGCCGAATTCGCGGCGCAGCGAGGGCAGCAGCCCGGCCTCCCCGGCCTGGGCGGCGGCCAGGGTCAGCGGATCAAGCCGCAGGATCGCCGCCTGGTCCTGATCGGCGCGCGAGCGGCTCATCAGCAGGGCACGCACTCGTTCCTGCAACACCGGCAGACTCTCGCCCTCGGCGCGCAGGCCCTGGTTCAGGGTCAGCTTCAGGAGATAGCGCCCGGGATGCTGGGCGAGCCAGGTTTGCAAATCGGGGTCGATGGCATCGACCAGTCGCACCCAGGCGCCACGATGGACGTCCCTGCCCTCCTCCGCCGAAATCACATCGCAGGCGATCTCGGCCGAACTGCCGCCGCGGGTGATCAGCAGGTCGAACGGCGCGCCGTCGGCAAAGCCGGAAAACTCCACCTCGAAGCCGCGCTTGCGGTGCTGGGCGGCGATGCGCAGCATATGGAACAGGCCGATGAGCGTGCCGTCGCCTGCGAGCCCGGCGGCCCACGCGGCGGCCATGCGGGCGCGGCCTTCCGGCTCCAGCGCCTCGAAGGCCACGCAGGCATCAAGCGCGAGCGGCGCCATCGCCCGCTCCACCGGCCCCGCCGGCAGGCGCCGACGCAGGCGTTCCAGCGCACCCTCGACCGCGTGGCGCTGTGCCACCGCCTTTGCCACCCGCTCGCTGCCGCCGGCAACCTGGCGCAACTCCGCCAACCGTGCCTGCCATGCCGCCGCGCCGAACAGTCCGATCAGCGCTGCCGACGCGCGGCTGCCCTCCAGAGTGTCCATGTTCCCCTCCTGCATTGCTGGAGGGGTTATAGCAGACCGCAGCGGTCCTGTTAATTGCGCGGCAGCGCGGCCCTGACCGGCGCATCCGGGTTCTGCGCCCGATGCCGCATGAGGTGGTCGGCGAGCACCAGGGCCAGCATCGCCTCACCCACCGGCACGGCACGGATGCCGACGCAGGGGTCGTGGCGGCCCTTGGTCGTCACCTCGACATCCTGGCCGGCACGATCGACGCTTTTGCGCGGAGTGAGAATGGAACTGGTGGGCTTCACCGCGAATCGCGCCACGATGGGTTGGCCGGTGGAAATGCCGCCCAGAATACCGCCGGCGTGGTTGGAACCGAACGCGACCTCGCCATCATCCATGCGCATCTCGTCGGCGTTGGCCTCGCCGGAGAGGGCGGCTGCGGCGAAGCCCTCGCCGATTTCGACGCCCTTGACTGCGTTGATCCCCATCAGGGCGGCGGCGATGTCGGCATCGAGTTTGCCGTAGATTGGCGCGCCGAGGCCGGGGGCCACGCCCTCGGCGACGATCTCGATCACCGCGCCGCAGGAGGAGCCGGTTTTGCGGATGCCGGCGAGGTAGTTTTCCCACTGCGCGGCGGCGACCGGGTCGGGGCAGAAGAACGGGTTTTCGCGCACTTGCGCCCAATCCCAGCGGCTGCGGTCGATGCCGTGGGGGCCCATCTGCACGAGGGCACCGCGGATGCGCACGCCGGCACCGAGCACCAGGCGGGCGACGGCGCCACCGGCGACGCGCATCGCGGTTTCGCGGGCCGAGGAGCGTCCGCCGCCGCGATAGTCGCGGATGCCGTATTTCAGGTCATACGCGAGGTCGGCGTGGCCGGGCCGGTAACGGGTGGCGATGTCGCCATAGTCGCGCGAGCGCTGGTCGACGTTGTCGATAACCATGGCGATCGGGGTACCGGTGGTCATACCCTCGAACACGCCGGACAGAATGCGGACGGTGTCGGGCTCCTGGCGCTGGGTGGTGAATTTCGACTGGCCGGGGCGGCGCAGATCGAGCCAGGGCTGCACGTCCGCCTCGCTCAGGGCGATGCGCGGCGGGCAGCCGTCCACCACGCAGCCGATCGCCGGGCCGTGGCTCTCGCCCCAGGTGGTGAGGCGGAACAGATGGCCGAAGCTGTTGTGCGACATTCGGCCCTACTCGTGCGCCACCGAGATATCCGGCGCATCGGGGTTTTTCATGCCCACCGAGTGATAGCCGCTGTCCACATGATGGACCTCGCCGGTGACACCGGAGGCGAGATCGCTCAGCAGATAGAGGCCGGCGCCGCCGACATCCGAGATGGTGGTGTTGCGGCGCAGCGGGGAGTTGTATTCGTTCCACTTCAAAATATAGCGGAAGTCGCCGATGCCGGAGGCCGCCAGGGTTTTGATCGGGCCGGCCGAAATGGCGTTCACCCGGATATTGCGCGGCCCGAGATCGGCGGCGAGATAACGCACCGAGGCTTCGAGGGCCGCCTTGGCGACGCCCATCACGTTGTAGTGCGGGATGACGCGTTCGGCGCCGAGGTAGCTCAAAGTGAGCATCGAGCCGCCATCGGGCATCAGTTCGGAGGCGCGGCGGGCGACGGCGCTGAAGCTGAAGCAGGAGATATCCATCGCCTGCAGGAAGGCGGCGCGCGGCGTATCCATGTAGCGGCCACGCAGATACTGCTTGTCGGCGAAACCGATGGCATGGACCAGGAAGTCGATCCGGCCCCAGGCGGCTCCGATGGTGGCGAAGGCGGCGTCCATGCTGGCATCATCCGCCACGTCGCACGGTGCGAGCAGGGTGGCGCCGACGGAGGCGGCGAGTGGGCGGACGCGGCGTTCCAGCGCATCGCCGAGGTAGGTGAACGCCAATTCGGCGCCCTGCGCGGCACAGGCATTGGCGATGCCCCAGGCGAGCGAGCGGTCATTGGCGACGCCCATGATGAGGCCCCGCTTGCCGGCCAGCAGGTTGCCCCGGACGGCCTGCGGTTCGTTTTCGCTATCGGTCATGACGTGGCGATCCCAACGTGTAAGACATCTTATGGCGCCATTGTGGTGACATATCCAAGCCTTGCGCCGCAAGGTGGTTGGCTAGCCGCCCTGCATCAACCGCCGCACAGTGCCGAAACCGGCGCGGTGATGCACGGTGATCCCGATGCCGCGCAACCCCGCCAAATGGGCCGGCGCGCCGTAGCCCGCGTTGCGATCCCAGCCATAGCCGGGATAGCGGCGGGCCAGACGCGCCATCAGACGGTCCCGGATGACCTTGGCGACGATGGAAGCCGCGGAAATCGCCGGTTCCAGCGCGTCGCCACCGATGATGCAGCGGGTCGGACAGGCAAGTCCGGGCGCCTTGTTGCCGTCCACCAGGGCGAGATCAGGCGGCATCGCGAGTCGCGCTACGGCGCGGCGCATGGCGAGGAAACTGGCCTGGAGGATGTTGATCCGCAGGATTTCGCCCACCGAGGCGGCGCCCACGCCGATCTCCACGCCATCGGCGGCGAGCAGGGCAGCGAAGGCGGCTTCGCGCGCGGCGGCCGATAGCGCTTTGGAGTCGCGCAGCAACCCGGCCAGTCCGGGCGGCATCGCCGGCGGCAATACCACCGCCGCGGCCAGCACCGGCCCCGCCAACGGGCCGCGCCCAACTTCGTCGATCCCCGCGATACGCTGTCCTGGCACGGCCTATTCCCCCGGCGGAATCTCCCGCACCCCCGGATGGAACAGGACCTCGCCGCCGAGCACGAATGCGCCGATCGCCGCCTGCCCCTCGGCCCCGGCCAGCCACGCGGCCAGCACGTGCGCCGGGCCGAGTTTGGCACCTGCGTGGCGCACCGAATCCAGTTCGATCACCCGGTAGCGATTGATCAGCCGCGCGTCCCCATGCACCAGTTCCACCAGCCCGCGCCGGTTGGCGAAGGACAGCCAGGTGCCACGATCCGTCAGGGTCACGCCATCGAGGGCGGCGGCCATGTTGAGCGCCGCGCCCATGCCGCCGCCGATGTCGCGGTACCAGGGTTGCCCGGCTGGCACGATCCCAGCCGCGCGCCACAGCCGCTTTTCCAGCGCGTCGGTGCCGCTGTTGTCGCCGCGCGAGACGAATATCGCACCCGCCTCGGACACAAGGCGCAGTGCCGCCACCGCGTCCGTCATCCCGCCGATGGCGGTGCGATCGCTCTGCGGGCCGACGAAAAGGAAGTCGTTCCACGCGATTTCCACCCGGGTCTTGCCGTGCCCCGCCGCCATGAAGGCCGCCTCGGCCTCCGGATCATGCACCAGCACCAGATCCGCATCACCCCGCGCGGCGGTGGCCAGCGCCTGTCCGGTGCCCTGGGCGACTACCCGCACCTCGATGCCGGTCTTGGCGGTGAAGGCGGGCAGGATGCGGCCGAGCAGGCCGGAGTTGTCGAGCGAGGTGGTGGAAGCCAGCACGATGCTTTCGGCCCTTGCCGTGGCAAAGGGCAGCAGCAGCCAGGCAAGCAGAACCACAACCGAGGCGCTGTTCCCGTACGTCCTCATCGCCGCTCCCCCGCCAGCACCAGCACTGTCGCACTCACCGCCACGCTGATCCCAATCAGCACCAGCCCGATGCCAAGCGCCAGATCGAGATTACCCTTGCTGGTCTCCAGTGTGATGGTCGTCGTCATGGTGCGGGTGAAACCGGCGATGTTGCCACCCACCACCAGCACCGCGCCCACTTCGGACACCGTTCGCCCGAAGCCCGCCAGCACCGCCGTGGCAACGCCGCGCGCGGCCATGCGCACCAGATGCGGCAGGGCCCGCCAGCGCGAGGCCCCGGCGGCCTGCATCGTGGGGCCATAGCGGCGCCAGCGTCCCTCGATGGCGCGATGGGCCAACGCGGCCACGATCGGTGTCGCCAGCACGGTTTGCGCCAGCACCATCGCGCCCGGCGTGAACAGCCAGCCCAGCACGCCGAGGGCGCCCTGGCGCGACAGCAGCAGATACAGCACCAGCCCCACCACCACCGGCGGCAGACCCAGCAACGCATTGACCATCACCACCACGATCGGCCGGCCCGGCCACCGTCCGAGCGCCAATGCGGCGGCTAGCGGCAACCCGATCGCGATGGCAAACCCCGTCGCCGCCAGGCTCACCGCCAGCGACCGCAGGACGATGGGGACGAATTCTTCCATCACTGCAACAACGACTGGCTCTTGACCAGGCGGGCATACAGCCCGTCCTGCGCCATCAGTTCGGCGTGCGTGCCCATCTCCGCCGCCCGCCCGTCGGCCATCGCCACCACCAGATCGGCATCGCGCACGGTGGACAGGCGATGCGCCACCACGATGGTGGTGCGTCCGCGCCGCAGCGTTGCCAGCGCTTCCTGGACGAGTTGCTCGCTTTCGGCGTCAAGCGCGCTGGTAGCCTCGTCGAGCAGCAGGATGCGGGGGTTACGCAGCAGCGCGCGGGCCAGCGCCACCCGCTGCCGCTGGCCGCCCGAGAGCCGGCCGCCGCCGGGGCCGACGACGGTGTCGTAGCCCTGCGGCAGGGCGGAAATGAACCCGTCCGCCGCCGCCGCCCGCGCCGCCGCCACAATCTCGTCGGGCCGCGCGCCGGGACGGCCCATGGCGATGTTGGCGGCCACGGTGTCATCGAACAGCAGGGTGTCCTGGCCGACATAGGCGATCGCGTCCCGCAGGCTCGCGAGTTTCACCGCCCGCACGTCCGCGCCATCGATGCGGATGGCGCCGCCGGACGCTTCGTGCAGGCGGGGGATCAGCGCCAGCGCGGTGGACTTGCCCGCGCCGGAAGGGCCGACGAGGGCCACCGTCAGGCCGGGTTCGGCGACGAACGACAGGTCATCCAGGCCCACCCGCCCGTCGGGATAGATGAACCGCACCGCCTCGAACGCCACCCGGCCATGGCCGGCGGGGAGGTCAATGGCATCAGGCGCCTCGACGATGTGGGGGATTTCGTCCACCACGGCGAAACAGCGGGTCAGGCCTGCGAGGCCCTCCTGCACCGCCGAGTTGAGGTTTCCCAGCGCCCGCAACGGCTGCGCGGCCAGGCCGAGGGCGGCAACGAAGCCGGCGAATTCGTGGAACTCCGCATCGCCCACCGCCGCCCGCCAGCCGGCGAAGCCAATGGTGGCGGCAATCGCCACACCGGCCACCACCTCCAGCATGGGATCGAGCCGGGCACGGCCGCGGATCATGCGGATCAGCGACCGGTAGAGTTCCTGGAACGCCGCCTTGGCCCGCCGCGTCTCGGCCTCCTCCAGCCGGTAGGCCCGCACCGTGCGCGCCTGGGAGAAGCTCTCGTTGAGGAGTGCCGCGGTTTCCCCGGTGGTCACCTGCATGCGGCCGGAGGCGCCGCGCAGGCGCTGCCCGATGCGATGGACCGGGTAGGCGGCGATGGGGAACAGCACCAGCGCGATGAGGCTCAGCTGCCAGTCGATCCACAGCATCGAGCCGACCAGCCCGACCACGCCCACTACATTGCCGACACCGTTGACCACCCGGATCAGCGCCTCGCGGATGGTCACGGTATCGGTGGTGAAGCGCTGGGTGAGCTGGGCGGCGGCCTCGCGCTCCACGCGGGCGAGGTCCCCATGGACGAGATGGGAGAACATCTCGCCTTGCAGATCGCGCACCACCTTCATCGCGACGTCCTGCACCAGCACGGCCTGGGCGTACCAGACGGCGGCGCGGAAGCTCGTCACCATCAGCACCAGCACCGGCACCTGGTAAAGGATGCGGCGGTCCTTGCCGGTGAACATCGCGATGGCGTGCTGGATCACCAGCGGATAGCAGGCCTGTGCGCCGGCCAGCAGCACGGTGAGCACGCCCACAAGCACCAGGCGGGCACGGTACCGCAGCACGTATTCGCGCCACAGCCGGTTGAGCAACGGACGGAGAGCCTCGGAGGCAATGGCGGAACCCATGCCGCGCCGTGTATCAGCAGCCATGGCCCCCGACAAATTCGCACCGCGCATCGCCGTCTACGTTGACCTGGATCTTGTGGGTGACGCGCTGATCAAGCTGCCGATGGTGCGCGCCCTGCGCCACGCCTATCCGGACGCGGAGCTGACGTGGATCGCCGGGCGGGGGCCGAGCGCCTTCGCCAGCCTGCTCGCGCCGCTGGTGGGCGGATTGCTGGATCATGTGATGGAAAACGCCGGCACCGGCCCGTTCCCGATGTTCGACCTGCTGATCGACACCCAGAGCACGCTGGGCACCGCGCTGGCATTGCGCCGCAGTGCGCGCCGCTTCGTCACCGCCGCCGCGTGGGGGCTGCCGAGCCGCCCGCCGCGCCTTGTGCCCGGCGCGCCACGTCACCTCGTGCGGCGCCTGCTCGCGCTGCTTGAACAGGCAGCCGGGAAGCCGGACACAGCCAACGCGCCGCTCGCCCTCCCCAAACCCACCCGCGCGCTGGCCGCCCGGCTGCTGCCGGAGGGGCCGCGCTATGTCGCCCAGGTGATCGGCGCCGGCGGGAAGCACAAGGTCTGGCCGCTGGCGCACCACGTGACCCTGGCGCGCGCGCTGCTGGCCGACGGGGACGTGCCGGTGATCATCCTCGGCCCCGACGAAGCCGGATTGCATACCGGTCTCGCCACCCAACTCCCCGCCGCCCGCTTCCCCCTGCAGGAGGCCCAGGCCGAGGGCCATCGCGCCGACCCGCCGCTGACCATCGCGCTCGCCGCTCACTGTGCCGCCGGGGTGGCGGCCGATTGTGGCGGGGGCCACATGCTCGCCTCCGCCGGCATCCCCCTGGTATCGCTGTTCGGACCGACCGACCCCGGCAAGTTCGCCCCCTTCACCCCCCGGTTGACCATCATCCGCGCGCAGGACCACGGTTCGCCCGACATGTCCGCCATTCCGCCCGAAGCCGTTCGCGCCCAACTGCAAAGGTTCCCCGCATGACGCCCTTGCCCCTGCCCGCCGGCATCACCAGTCGCATGATCCCCGGCATCAACGGGCTGGATATGCACCTCCTCGAAGCCGGTGATCCGGCCCATCCCTGCCTGCTGCTGCTGCACGGCTTCCCCGAACTCGCATTCTCCTGGCGCAAAGTGATGCTGCCGCTGGCGGCGCTCGGCTACCACGTCATCGCGCCCGACCAGCGCGGCTACGGGCGCACCACCGGATGGTCCGACTCTTATGACGGGGACCTCGCGCCGTTCCGCCTGTTCAACCTGGTGCGCGACATGCTCGGGCTGTTGCACGCGGTTGGCCGCGGCCATGTCGAAGCCGTCATCGGCCACGATTTCGGCTCCCCCGTCGCCGCCTGGTGCGCGCTGTTGCGGCCCGATGTGTTCCGCGCCGTGGCGTTGATGAGTTCGCCCTTTACCGGTCCGCCCAGCATCGGCCGCCCCCGCCCGGCGCGGGATATTCATGCCGACCTGCTCGCCCTGCCCCGGCCGCGCCAGCACTACCAGTGGTACTATTCCACCCCCGCCGCCAATGCCGCCATGATGAACGCGCCGCAGGGGCTGCCAGCCTTCCTGCGCGCCTACTACCACCACAAGAGCGCGGATTGGCCCGCCAACCGCCCGTACCGCCTCGCCGGCTGGACGGCCGAGGCGCTGGCGGAACTGCCCACCTACTATGTGATGAACGCCGATCAGGATATGGCCGCCACCGTGGCCGCCGAAATGCCCACCGCCGCGCAAATCGCCTCCAATACATGGCTTCCGGAGGCGGACCTCGCCGCCTATGCCGCCGAATACGGCCGCACCGGCTTCCAGGGCGGGCTGCAATGGTACCGCTGCCGCACCACCGGGCGCTTCGAGGCGGAACTCGAACTGTTCTCCGGGCGCGCGATCGCGGTGCCGTGCTGCTTTATTTCGGGCGCGTCGGACTGGGGCATCCAGCAGTCACCGGGCGCGTTGGAGGAGATGCAGGGAACTTCCTGCACCGATCTGCGCTTCATCGAACTCATCCCGGGCGCCGGGCATTGGGTGCAGCAGGAACAGCCCGAGGCGGTGGTGCGCCATCTCGGGCGGTTTCTTGCGGGGCTGGCGAGCGACGGCAAGTTTCATTTGTAGACACTGACGCCGCTCGCCGAGGCAGCTAGGGAATGGCCAGTTTCACCACCGCGTCGACATGGATGCCGGCGCAATCGACCAACGGGAATGGCGCATTGCGGGCGTCAAAGGCCAGCGCCAGATCGGTGCCGCCCAGCATGATCGCCTCGGCACCGGCGTCGAGCAGCTTCGCGCATGCGGCGTTGAAGACCGCGCGCTGCGCATCGTTCACCTGCCCGGCCGCCGCCATGGTGACGTAGGCGGCGTGGACGTCGTCCAGATCAGCCGCGTCCGGCGGGATGACCTCGGCGCTGGTGATGCCGCCATAGAAGCGCGACTCCATCACCACGCGGGTGCCGAGAATCCCCACCCGCTTGAGCCCGCTGGCCGCGACGGCAGCGGCGACGGTGGAGATCATGTCCACCACCGGCAGCGGCGAGACCCGCTTGAACGCCTCGATGCAGAAATGGCCGGCGATGGAGGTGACCACCACGCACTCAGCACCGGCGGCAACCAGGCGGTGGGTGAGGCGCTGGTAGATCGCCACCTGGGCCGCGGTATCCCCGGCCACGAGGTTGGCCAGCAGCGTGGGGGTATCAGCATGCACCATCGTCAGGTCGAGCGCGGCTTTCCGGGCGGCGAACGCCGCGATCAGGCGCCGGTAGTAGAAATCCGTCGCGGCCGGGCCGATCCCGCCGATCAAACCGATATGCATCTCAGTCCTCCTCGTTGAAAGGGCACCCGCCGTTCATGCGGTGTCGGTAAATTGCAGCGCGGCCAGCCTGGCGTACAACCCACCCTCCCGCACCAATGCCTCATGGGTGCCGATCGCGACGATCCGGCCATGATCGAGTACCACGATGCGATGGGCCTGCCGCACCGTCGCCAGCCGGTGCGCGACGACCAGGGTGGTCCGGCCCTCGGACAGGGTTGCCAGCGCGCGTTGCACCGCCATTTCGGACTCGGCATCGAGCGCGCTGGTGGCTTCGTCGAGCAGCAGCACCGCGGGGTCGCGCAGGACGGCCCGCGCGATGGCGATGCGTTGGCGCTGGCCGCCGGACAGGGCGACGCCCTTGGCGCCGAGGAAGGTATCGAACCCGAGCGGCAATTCGTCGAGGAACCCGGTGGCGGCGGCCGCGTCGGCGGCGGCGCGGATGTCCTCGGGGGTCACATTTTCGCGGCCGTAGCCGATGTTGGCCGCGGCCGAGGCGCTGAAGATGACCGGGTCCTGCGGCACCAGGCCAATGCAGCCGCGCAGATCGGCGGGATCGAGACGCGCGATGTCGACCCCGTCGATCAGGATCTGGCCGGATTGCGGATCGTAGAACCGCAGCAGCAGATCGAGCAGGGTGGTCTTGCCGGCGCCGGACGGTCCGACCAGGGCGACGGTTTCGCCGGGTTCGACGACCAGGGAGAAGCCGTCCAGCGCGGCATGCTCCGGGCGGGTGGGGTAGCGGAAGGTCACGTCGCGGAATTCAATCCTGCCGCGCACCGGCGCCGATAGGCGATCCGGCATGGCGGGCGCCACGATCTCGGGGCGGACTGCCAGCAATTCCAGCAGGCGCTCGGCCGCTCCCATGGCACGCTGCACGTCGCCCCAGATTTCGCTGAGCGAGGCGCCCGAGGTTGCCAGCATCACGGCGTAGAACACGAAGGATGACAGTTCGCCGCCGCTCATCCGCCCCGCCACGACGTCCCGCCCACCGACCCACAGGCTGAAGGTGATGGCGCCGAAGCCGAGCAGGATGACGCCGAGGATGAGCGCGGCGCGGGTGGCGACGCGGCGGAGGGCCGCGCCCACCGAAAGCTCGATCTGGGTGGCGAAGCGGGCGCGTTCCAACGCTTCGCGAGTGAAGGCCTGCACCACGCGCAGGCCGTTCAGGGTTTCCTCGGCGGTGGCGCCGAGGTCCGCCACACGATCCTGCGCGATGCGGGACTGGCGCCGCTCGCGCCGACCGAACAGCACCAGCGGCCCGACCACCAACGGCACCACCAGCGCCACGATACCGGCCAGCTTCGGGCTGGTGGCGATCAGCATGGCGAAGGCACCGAGCAGCAGCAGGAAGGCGCGAACACCCTGCGACACCGCCGATCCCACCAGCGCCTGCAACACCGCGATATCGGCGGTCAGGCGGGATAGGATATCGCCGGTGCGGCTGGTTTCGAAAAAGCCGGGCGAGAGGGTGATGACGTGTTCGAACAGGGCGCGGCGAAGGTCCGCGCCGACACGCTCGCCCAGCCAGGAGACCAGGTAGAATCGGATGCCGGTGGCGATGGCCAGGCCCGCCACCACTAGGAACATGAACAGCGCGGCCCGGTCGAGTTGTGCGGCCTGGCCGCTGGCGAAGCCGCTGTCGATGAGGGCGCGCAGGCCCTGCCCGACGGCCAGCATCAGCCCCGCCGCGATCAGCAGCGCCGCCGCAGCCCCCAGCGCCCGGCCGCCATAGGGGCGCACGTAGGGCAGCAGCAGGCGTAGTGCCGCCAGGGTTGGGCGGTTCGCCCCCAGGGGCACCAGCGACATCGGCATGCATCGACCTCCACGGCACGGCAGCGGCCGAGCATTGCCGATATGGGGTGGCAACGGGGTACATGTCACCCCCGTTCCTTCGGGGGCCCATATGTCGCAGACTGTGGCACCTTTGCGGAGCGCAGCCATGCCCATTCTCATCGCCGGCGCCGGAATCGGTGGCCTCACGCTCGCGCTCTCGCTGCACGAGCGCGGCATCCCCTGCATCGTGCTGGAGCAATCCGCCGAGGTGCGTCCGCTCGGCGTCGGCATCAACACCCTGCCGCACGCGATCAAGGAACTCGCCGATCTCGGGCTGCTGCCGGCGCTCGACCAGGTGGGCATTCGCACCCGCGAGCTGATTTATCTCAACCGCTTCGGCCAGGAGGTGTGGCGCGAACCGCGGGGCATGTTCGCCGGGCATCCGGTGCCGCAGTTCAGTATTCATCGGGGTTATTTGCAGGGGGTGCTGTGGCAGGCGGTGCGCGAGCGGCTGCCGCCTGACGCCGTGCGGACCGGGCATCGACTGGCGGATTTCAAACAGACCGCGCGCGGGGTGACGGCGCGCTTCACCAACCGCACGGGCGCCACGGTGGCGGAACTGGGCGGTCGCGCGCTGATCGCCGCCGACGGCATCCACTCCACGGCGCGGGCGAAATTGCATCCGGACGATCCGGGCATTCGCTGGCAGGGCATCATGATGTGGCGCGGCGCTGTGGAGCGGAAGCCCTACCTTGACGGCGAGACCATGGTGATCGCCGGGGACATGAATGAAAAACTGGTGCTCTACCCGATCGCCCGCGCGCCGCGCGGGCGGCGGCTGACCAACTGGGTGGTCTGCATCAAATCCGGCGACGGGGGCGCGCCGCCGCCCAATCGGGAGGACTGGAGCCGGGTGGGCCAGCGCGGCGCCATCATGCCCACGGTGCGGCGCTTCGATCTGCCGTTCCTCAATCTTGAAAACCTGGTGCGGGCGACGCCCGAGTTCTTCGAGTATCCGATGTGCGACCGGGACCCGCTGCCGTGGTGGACCCAAGGGCGGGTGACGCTGCTGGGGGACGCGGCGCACCCGATGTATCCGGTGGGCTCCAATGGCGCCTCGCAGGCGATCCTCGACGCCCGGCTGCTGGCGCGCCTGCTCGCCGAGGGCGATGCCGCCAGCGCGCTGGCGGCCTATGAGGCGGAGCGACTGCCGAAAACAGCCGAGATCGTCCGGCTCAACCGGCTGGGCGGGCCGGAGCGCATGGTGGATGCGGTGTCCGCCCGGGCGCCGAACGGCTTCACCAACCTCTCCGATGTCATCAGCCGAGAGGAACTCGCCGCCATCAATGCCGGCTATGCCTCGAGCGCCGGCTTCGCCCGGCCGGGCGGAAATTCATGACGCAGTCGTTGTCTGCGGCGCCCTTGAACCGCTAAAAGCGGCCAGCGGCGCGAGTCAAAGCCGCCCATGCGGACAACAGCAACAGGAAGAGCAACAGCCCATGTCCCTCCGGATCAACGCCATAGCGCCCGACTTCACCGCCGAGACCACCCAGGGCACCATCAAGTTCCATGAGTGGATCGGCGATAGCTGGGCGATCCTGTTCTCCCACCCCAAGGACTTCACCCCGGTCTGCACCACCGAGCTGGGCTATATGGCCGGCCTGAAGCCCGAGTTCGACAAGCGCAACACCAAGATCATCGGCCTCAGCGTCGATCCGGTCGGCAACCATGAGAAATGGGCGGCGGATATCGAGGAAACCCAGGGCCATGCCGTCACCTATCCGATGATCGGCGACCATGATCTCAACGTGGCCAAGCTGTATGACATGCTCCCCGATGACGCCGGTGCCGCGGCGGCGGGGCGGACGGCGGCGGACAACGCCACCGTGCGGGCGGTGTTCCTGATCGGGCCGGACAAGCGGATCAAGGCGCAGCTGGTCTACCCGATGAGCTCCGGCCGCAACTTCGACGAGGTGCTGCGCCTGCTCGATTCCTGCCAGTTGACCGCCAAACACACCGTCGCCACCCCGGTGAACTGGCGCCCGGGTCAGGATGTCATCATCCCGCCCGCGGTATCGGACGAACAGGCCAAGGTGAAGTTCCCAGGCGGCTGGAAAACCCTCAAGCCCTATTTGCGCGTCGTCGCGCAGCCGAAGGACTGACATCGCCCCCCCCTCTCCCGCACCTACGGGAGAGGGGCGCGCATTGCTCCCGGCCCCCGGACGGCGCTAGCCTGACCGATCCAAAGGGGAGAACGCGACCATGAAGGTCGGGATGTCGATGAACATGCTCACCAAGCCGGGGCGCTCGGACGCCTCGGTGCTGGCCGATCACCTGGCGATCGGCGCGCTGGCCGAGCCGCTCGGCTTCGACAGCCTGTTCGCGCTTGAACACCATTTCACCGGCTACGCCATGTCACCGGACCCGGTGCAACTGCTCAGCTACTTCGCGGGGATGACCAAGCGCATCCAGCTTGGCACCTCCGTCATCGTGCTGCCGTGGCATGACCCGATCCGGGTGGCCGAACAAATCGCCCTACTCGATATCCTGTGCGGCGGGCGTTGCCTGTTCGGTTTCGGGCGCGGGGCCGCGAGCGTTGAATACGCCGGCTTCCGGGTACCGATGGACGAGGCGCGCGGCCGGTTCGTGGAGAGCGCGCAGATCGTCATGAAGGCGCTTGCCGAGGAAAGCTTCGAGTTCAAGGGGCAGTATTTCGATATCCCCCGCATGTCGATCCGCCCGCGCCCGATCTCGCATCCCGAACGCCGCTTCTTCGCCTCCGCCGTGAGCCCCGAGTCAGCCGAGGTGATGGCGCGGCTGGGCTTCGGCACCCTGGTGATCATGCAGAACGAGTGGAACAAGGCGGCGGCCGATATCCATCGCCATCGCGCGCTGGCCCGTGAGATGGGGCATACGCCGCGCCCGCCGGTGGTTTCCACCAATATCTCGGTGGCGCCGACCCGGGCCGAGGCGCGGGACCGGGCGGCCGAATATCTCAGCCGGAAATGGGATTCCATCGACAACCACTACAAGTTCTCGGATGGGCATCTTGGTTCGGTGAAGGGCTATGAGTCCTACGGCGCGATGGCCAAGACGTACTCCAAGCTCAAGGAGGACAAGAACCGCGCCAAGGCGACCGAGTTCTACGTCAGCATCCAGGTGGTCGGCACGCCCAGCGACTGCCTGGAGCAGATCGCAGAGTTGACGCGGCTGACCGGGCTTGACCACCTGACCGCCGAGTTCTCGTTTGGCGGGATGCCGGCGGAGGACGCCCAGGTGAATCTGCGCCTGTTCGCCAATGACGTGATGCCGACGTTGCAGCGTGATCCGGCGTTCAAGGGGGGCGGGGAACCGCAGGCGGTCATTGCGGACGCGGTGGCGACCAAGACCAAGGATTTGTTCGCGCCGGCTTGAGCAGGGAGAAGCATCGGGCCAGGGCGCTGCCCTGGCCTCGGTGGTTCCGTGCTGGGTTACATGGCGGCGGGGAGGTCGGCGTCGAAGATTTCCCCGCCGTAGTCGGCAGCCAGTGGGATTTTGAGTTGGCGGGTGCCGTCGGGGCGCTTCAGCACATCTGGCTGGACGGTCACGACCGGGGTTGATTTGGCGGCGGCGACGGCGGCGGCCGTGGTCGGGCTGCGGCGCAGCTTGAGGATGTTGAGGTGGGTGGCGAACACCATCTTGTAGGTTCCGGCCGCCGTGCCATCGAGGGCGGCGGCCGGCGAGATCCAGACGGAATCGACGGATTCGTGACCGTCATGGGCGCCGATCTGGTCCTCCGGCGCCACTGCAAGAAAGAAATGGGTGTCGAAGCGCTTGGGCATCCCGGTGGGGGTGATCCAGTGGGCGAAGGGGACCAGCATATCGGTCGCGAGTTCCAGGTCCTCGGCCGCGACGATATCGGCCAGGGTGATTTCCCCGGCGTTCAGGCGGGCGCGGTGGCGTTCGGATATCTCATCGAGCCGGGCCGCCGATACCAACGCGAGGCTGCCTTTCGGGCGCGCCAGCAGGATGCCGCATTCCTCGAATGTTTCGCGGATGGCGGCCACGCGGGTCACCATGTCGGCATCGCCATCGGCGGCCAGCAGGGTGTCGGCTTCGTCGACCCGGCCGCCCGGGAATACCAGGGCGCCCGAGGCGAAATCGATGGCGTAGTTGCGCACCACCATGAAGACTTCGAGCCCGTCGGCGCCATCGCGCAGCAGCAGCACGGTCGCCGCCAGCCTGGCCGGCGCCACTTCGTTGTTCACGCGGCAGTCTCCATCTCAGCTATTCCCTGCCCGGCGCGGGCAATCCGTTCGACCACCGCCAGCCATTCATCGAGTTCGCGTGCGGTGGGTTCCACCATGACGTGCTGTATACCCGCCGCCGCGTATCCCGCCAGCCGGGTGCGCAGCGCGTCGTCATCCTGGCTGTCCCAGGAGGAGCGCAGCGAGATCACGAATTCCGGCTCGGGCCGCGCCGCCCGCAGCCGCTGCACCATGGCGCCGGCCTGTTCGGGCGTGGTGCGCGTACCGTGCCAGCCGTTGCCGATACGGATAGCGCGGTTGATGGCAGCGTCCGAGCCGCCGCCGATCCAGATCGGGATGGGTGGCGGCAGCGGGCGCATGCGCATGGTCTCGATTTTGGCGGCGATGTATTTCGGCCGGAAGGTGACGGGGTCTTCGCTCCACACCGCGCGCATCATGGCGATACCCTCGTCCATGCGCCGCCCGCGCTCGCGGAACGGCACGCCGAGGGCATCGAACTCGGCCTCCATCCAGCCCACGCCGGCGCCCAGGATCAGCCGCCCGCCGGACAGGCACTGCAAGGTGGCGAGTTCCTTGGCGAGTGGCAGCGGATGGCGCATCGGCAGCACCAGCACTGTGGTACCGAGGCGGACCCGCTTAGTGAACGCCGCGGCCCAGGTGAGGCTCAGCACCGGATCGTAGAAAATCGGCGAGGGCGGATAGGGCGCGCCCTGCGGCACGATGATGTGCTCGCTGACCCAGACATCGGCGAAACCGAGCGCCTCGGCCTGTTCGGCGGCGGCGCGGATCGACTCAGGGCCCGCCTTGCGGCCGACATGGGGCAGGTGAATGCCGAGCTTCATGGCGCTAGCCCATCTTATTCACGGCGTGGCAGGGATTCGCTGGCGGGCGTCGCGTAAGGCGTTGATCACGTTTAAGGACTGGGTGTCGAAGCCATCCTTTCCACGCGAACGCGCCGAGCCACACCCGCCATGTCCGACGATA
>CAIMWH010000151.1 GCA_903845065.1 uncultured Rhodospirillales bacterium
CAGTATCGTCGGACATGGCGGGTGTGGCTCGGCGCGTTCGCGTGGAAAGGATGGCTTCGACACCCAGTCCTTAAACGTGATCAACGCCTTACGCGACGCCCGCCAGCGAATCCCTGCCACGCCGTGAATAAGATGGGCTAATGGTGCCGCCGGGTTCATTGGTGATGGTGCCGCCGGCCGAGACGGTGCTGTTCTCGGTGAGCGAAATGCCGACGCTGTTGGTGCCGGTGGCGCTGATGCTGCCGGTGTTGTCGATCGTCCAGTCCAGCGTGCCGGTGGCCTGGACGGCGTTCGCGCCGGCGTTGGTCACCGTGCCGCCGAGGGTAATGGTCAGCGGATTATCGGTGCTCGCGAGCGTCACGCCATTGGCAATAACGCTGCTGATCGTCCGTCCGGTCATCGCAAATCCCCGCGTCTCGCCATCCGCGGCCGCCGCGCCGCGTGCTACTGCATGCACACCATCCGGCGGCGCCTTGCAAGTGCCGGCGGATGTCCGCCACGTTGCATCCGTCACCGCAAGGGAATTTGTGCCATGCCGAGCCTTCCCGCGAAAAAGCTGCTCGACCGCTACCGGGTGACCAGCGGCGCCAAATTCCGCCTCCGCCGCTTCAGCACAGACGATGTGGCCCCCAAGCTGATCAACCCTGCCGAGGCGGATGCGCTGATGGCCGCCGGCGTTGCCCGGCTGTCGGAGTTGCAGGCCCTGCTTGCCGCCCAGCATTCATGGTCCCTGCTGGCGGTGTTCCAGGCGATGGATGCCGCGGGCAAGGACGGCACCATCAAACATGTGATGTCGGGCGTGAACCCGCAGGGGGTGGAGGTCACCTCGTTCAAGGCGCCGGGGCCGGAGGAGCTTGATCACGGCTTCTTGTGGCGCGTGATGCGCCGGATGCCGGATCGCGGCCGCATCGGCATCTTCAACCGCAGCCACTACGAGGAGGTGCTCGTGGTGCGGGTCCATCCCGAACTGCTGGTGCGGCAGAACCTGCCGCCGTCATTGAACCACAAGGATATCTGGAAGCACCGCTTGGCCGATATCGCCGGCTTCGAGCGCTATACCGCGCGGCAGGGCACCGTGGTACTGAAATTCTTCCTCCATGTCTCCCGCGAGGAACAGAAGCGCCGCCTGCTCGACCGGCTCGATCATCCCGGCAAGAACTGGAAGTTCAACGCGGGCGATGTTGCCGAGCGGCATCACTGGGACACCTACATGGACGCCTACGAGGAGGCCATCATCGCCACCGCGACGCCGCGCGCGCCGTGGTTCGTCATCCCAGCGGATCACAAATGGTTCGCCCGCCTAGTGGTGGTGGCCGCCATGGTGGAGGCGCTGGAGGCGCTTGACTTGCGGCCGCCCAAGCTGGCCGAAAGCACTCGTGCGGACCTTGCTGCGGCGCGGATCGAACTTATGAAGGATGAGTGAAGGGGTGGTATCCGCCGCGGGCGGCGCTATCTGACCGGCATGGCCGCGCGCAAGCGGCCGCCACAGGAGCCGCCATGATCAAGTTCTACTACAACACCGCGCCCAACCCGATGAAGGTGGCGCTGTTCCTCGAGGAATCCGGCCTGCCCTACGAGGCCATCCCGGTCGACAGCCGCAAGGGCGAGCAGTTCGCCCCCGCGTTCACCGCGCTCAACCCCAACAACAAGGTCCCCGTCATCGTCGACGGCGACAGCGTAGTGTTCGACAGCAATGCCATCCTGATCTACCTCGGCGAGAAGACCGGCCAGTTCATGCCGACCGACCGGGCGCAGATGCTTTCCTGGATGATGTTCATCGCCAGCGGCATCGGGCCGTATTCGGGACAGGCGGTGCATTTCCGCACCTTCGCGCCCGAACCGAAGGAGTATGCGGTCAACCGCTACATGTTCGAGGCCAAGCGCCACTGGGGCATCATCGAGGCGCACCTGGCCAAGCACAGCCACATGGTGGGCGACAGCTACTCCATCGTGGATATGGCGCTGTGGGGCTGGGCGCGGCTGGTGCCGTTCGTGCTCGGCGATGACGCGATCTGGACCACCTACCCCAGCATCAAGCGCCTGCTCGACGAGGTGAACGCCCGCCCCGCCGCCGTGCGCGCCATGGCGATCAAGGACCGCCACGCCTTCAAGGCGGAGTTCGATGCCGAGGCCAAGGCGCACATGTTCCGCCACACCGTCCAGCCCGCCTAGGCTACCGCACGCCGACCGCTCTAGGATGCCGCCGCCGCCAATCGGGCGGCGGCATTCCGGAGTTCCCCATGCGCATCCTCAACCGCGCCGACATTCGCGCCTTGATCACCTCGGCCGGCCTGATCCCCGCCATTCGCGCGGCCATGGGCCGGGTATCGGAGGGCAAGACCGACATGCCGTTGCGCAGCATGATACGCCTCGGCGAGGGCCGACTGTTCGGCATCATGACCGGGGCGATGCGCGAGCCCGATGTGCACGGCGCCAAGCTGCTGAGCCTGTATCCCGACAACCCCAATTTCGGCCGCTCCTCCCATTGCGGGGTGGAGATCATCTTCGACGCGGTGACCGGGCTGCCGATCGCCTGCATCGATGCCGCTGAACTCACGGCCATCCGTACCGCGGCGGCCACCGCGGTGGCGACGGACGCGCTCGCCCGGCCAGGCCCGGCCCGCCTCGCCATTATCGGCTGCGGCGAGCAGGCACACAGCCATATCGCCGCCATGCGGGCGGTGCGTGAGATCAGCGCCATCACCGTATGGGGCCGTGACACGGCCAAGGCCGCCGCCTTCGGGCACCACAACGGCGTAAAAGTCGCCACCAGCGTGGCCGAGGCGGTCGAGGGCGCCGATATCGTCTGCACCACCACGCCGAGCACCACGCCGTTGCTGCTGAAGGCGATGCTGCGGCCAGGCATGCACATCAACGCGGTGGGCGCTTCCATCCCCACCATGCAGGAAATCGCCACCGACATCGTGCCGGCCATCACCTACACCACGGACTACCGACCCTCCCTCGAAGCCCAGGCCGCAGAGGTGATCGACGCCCGGCGGCAGGGCCTGGTGGCCGCGGAGTACCAGTTCCCCGAAATCGGCGAAGTGCTGAACGGCGCCCATCCCGGCCGCACCAGCGCGGACCAGATCACGCTCTACCGTTCGCTCGGCGTCGCCGCCCAGGACCTCGCGGCGGCGCTGGAACTGCTGCGCCTCGCCGCCGAGGCTGGGCGTGGGGTGGAGGTCGACTGGTCATAGGGCCTGCGAACGCAATTATCCGCCACCAGGGCAGGGAAGGGGTTCTTTTTTGAAAAAAAGAACCAAAAAACTTTTACACGATGGCTTCGCCGCTTACCCGGGGAGAGGGGCGAGGCCATTGGATAAAAATTTTTAGCTTCTTTATTCAAAAATAAGCGCTTGCTTCCAGCTCCTCTTCAATCGAGAACGAACGCACCGCCTAGCGCCCCAGCACACTCCCGCTACCGGTGCGCTCAATGATAAGCCCGTAGTGCTCCGGCCGGCGGTGGCGGGCGAAGTTGAAGATCGAGGCCTTGTAGCTGTTGCACAAATCCAGATCGCAGCGCGCCACCTGCAACTCGTCGCCCAGCGTGGTGCACTGGGTGATGATCTCGCCGGAGGGGGCGATGATGCAGGACTGCCCGATCTGGTCGACCCCTTCCTCAACCCCCGCCTTGGCCGCGCCCACCACGAAGCTGCCGTTCTGATAGGCGCCGGCCTGCATCACTAGGTGATTGTGGAAATTGCCGAGGTCATCGGTCTCGGGCATCGCCGGGTTGTGGACCGGGGTGTTGTAGCCGAGCAGCATCATCTCGGCGCCTTGCAGCCCCATCACGCGATAGGCCTCGGGCCAGCGGCGGTCATTACAGATCATCATCCCGATGCGCCCTCCGAAGGCCTCCCACACGCGGAAGCCGAGGTTGCCGACCTCGAAATACATCTTCTCCAGGTTCTGGAACGGCTCGCCCGGCCGCGGCGCGTCATAGCCGGGGAGGTGGATCTTGCGATACTTGCCGATGATCTCGCCGTCCTTGCCCACCAGGATGGCGGTGTTGAAACGCCGCTTGCGGCCATCCTCCACGGCAAGTTCGGCGTATCCGAGATGGAAGCCGATCTTCAGTCGCCGCGCCGCGTTGAACAGCGGCTGCGCGGTATTGTTGGGCATCGCCGCCTCGAAAAAGCTGTCCAGTTCCTCGGGATCGGTGATGGTCCAGTGCGGGAAGAACGCGGTGAGCGCCGCCTCGGGATACACGATCAGGTCGCACCCCATTCGGGCGGCGTCCTCCATCATGGCGATCAGGCGGGCAACCACCTCGGGGCGGGATTGGCTGCGTGGAATGGGGCCGAGCTGGGCGACGCCGACGGTGAGAATACGGGGCATAGGTGCGGGACTCCTGAATGGCCGGAGCATGTCGCGCGGGGAATTCATCGGCAAGGGCGGTTGCGCGGCGCGGTGGGCGTTCTAGGCTGACGCTTCGCCTGAGGAGCCGCGCCGATGCCCGATGAAGCCTTCGATCGCCATTTGATCCGCTACGGCATGCCCTTCGTGCCGCATCTGATCGCCCGCGCGCGCGGCACCCTGTTGTGGGATGCCAACGGCAAGGAATACCTCGATTTCACCTCGGGCCAGATGTGCGCCACCATCGGGCACAACCATCCCCGCATCATCGAGGCCATCCAGCGCGCCTGCGAAAGCGCGCTGCACCTCTATTCCGGCATGCTGAGCCAGCCGGTGGTGGAACTCGCCCGCCGCCTCGCCGCCCTGTTGCCGGCCGGTCTGTCCCGCTCGATGTTCCTCTCCACTGGCGGCGAGGCCAACGAGGCGGCCATCCGCATGGCCAAGCTCACCACCGGTGGCTTCGAGGTGGTGGGCCTCGCGGGCTCCTGGCACGGGGTGACGGCCGGGGCTGCCGCTTCCACCTATACCGGCGGCGCGCGGCGCGGCTACGGCCCCTCGATGCCCGGCACCATGGCCATCCCGGCCCCCAACGCCTATCGCTGCCCGATCCGCCATTGCAGCGGCACCTGCGACACAACCTGCATGGATGTCGGGTTCGACATGGTGGACGCGCAATCCACTGGCGCCATGGCCGCGGTGATCGCCGAGCCTATCCTCAGCACCGCCGGCATGATCGTGCCGCCGCCCGGCTACTTCCCCAAGCTGAAGCAGAAATGCGACGAGCGCGGCATGAAGCTGATCCTGGACGAGGCGCAAACCTCCTTCGGCCGCCTCGGCACCAACTTCGCGTTCGAGAAACTCGGCGTTGTGCCGGATTTCCTCACCCTCTCCAAGGCCCTCGGCGGCGGCACCGCCCTCGCCGCCACCATCACCTCCGATGACATCGAGGCCGACTGCCACGCCAAGGGCTTTGTCCACGTCACCTCCCACGTGTCGGACCCGCTGCCCGCCGAGGTCGGCCTGGCGATGATCGCAGTGATGGAGGAGGAGGACCTCGGTGCCCGCTCCGAGCGGATCGGCGCCCGCCTGCGCGCCGGGCTCGAAACCCTGCAACAGCGCTACGAATGCATCGGGGACGTGCGGGGCATGGGCCTGCTGCTCGGTGTCGAGATCGTCAAGGACCGCCACGGCAAGGAGCCGGATGCGGCCACGGGGCGGGCGATCACCATGAAGGCGATGGAACTGGGGCTTTCGATGAACATCTCGGGCTCATCGAGCGCCGGCGGCATGTCGGCGGTGTGGCGGGTGGCGCCACCGCTGACCACCACCGAGGACGAGATCGATCGCGGCCTGGCGATCATGGAGGATGCCATCAAGGCGGTGCTGGCGCGGTAGGGGCTACACGCCGGCAATCAGGTCCAGATCGATCGCACCAGCCATCGCGAGATAGCCGGCGCGGTTTGGATGCAGCTTGTCGCCGGGCCCACCGATGGAGGCATTGGGTTGGTACTCCGGTTTGATCTCGCCGGTGGATGGATCGATGGTGGCGGCATCGAAATCGATCACGCCATCGAAGATGCCGGCGGTGCGGATGAACCGGTTGTAGCCCTGTCGCCTAGCCTCCACCTCCGTCGTGCCATGGGTGGGCGTGCTGTTCAGCGCCGAGGTCAGCGTAGCCATGAACACCCGCACGTCCGGAATGCCGGCCCGCAGCCGCGCCACCCCCGCACGCACCCCTGCCTCGACCGCCGCCATCGTCGCGCCGCCGGTGCCGAAATCATTGATCCCCTCCAGCCAGATCACCGCGCCGACATTGGGCAGGCTGATGACATCCCGCTCCAGCCGGTGCAGTGCCGCCGGGCCACCGGGCGTCGGGTCGTCCAGCGCATACACGGCCGGGCCAATCACCTGGTTGCCGCCAATCCCCGCGTTCACCACCGCGAAGCGCCCGGCGTGGCGGGTATGCAGGCGGCGGGCAAACACGTCGGGCCAACGGTCATCGCCGTTGAGGGTGGAGTTGGTGCCGTCGGTGATCGAGTCGCCGAATGTGACAATTGCCCGGGTGCCAGGCGGGGCGCTCATCTCCACCGCATCGAGGAAGTACCAGGACGTGGTGGAGAACGGAAATTCGTGCTCGCCGTCCTCGGCGGCGCGGCCGCCGCTGCCGGGTGGGCTGATGTAGGAGCTGGTGAGCGCCTTGGCATGCCAGGTGATGGGCCCACTTTCGCCGACCACATGGAACGACACCGCCAGCCGCCGCCCGGCCAGCCACGCCACCGCCTGGTCCACAAAGGGCAGCGCCAAGGGATCGCTCACCACCGCGCCACCCGGCGCTACCGTGACGACGCTCTCACCGCCGAACGTGATAGGACGGTTGGTGCCCGGAACCACCGCGCTGCCGCTCAGTTGCAGCCCGGCATGCACGGCGGCGAATGTCACCGGCCGGCTCCCGAACGCGTTGGAGAGCCGGATGCGGGCGTGCCCGCCCCAGATGTCGGGCCGCACGATCAACCGGAAGGACTGGTCGCACGCACCGATCCGCGGGTCGGCGATGGCAAACCGCAGGTCCGGCTGCGCGGTGGGATTGCCAATGGGGTAGGGGCCATGCGCCGACCCGGTCCACGCCGGCACGAAGCTGGAACTGGCGGGCGTGTGGAACTCGTTCATCTCAGGTCCGCAGCAGCCCCTTCATCGGGGGTGCATCGGCGCTGTCCGGGAACACCCCGGCCAGCCGCCCGGCGTCGATGCGGAAGTGGCTAGTGAGGAGTCCCTTGGCGACGCTGCGCAGATCGGTGGTCGGCATCAGGTCACGGTTCTCGAACAGCCGATCGGGCGCAAGGCCGGGCCAACTGCCCAACACCCGCCCGCCCGCCACCGCGCCACCGGCGACGAAGGCGACGCCGCCGGTGCCATGAT
The DNA here is from genome assembly GCA_903845065.1 of uncultured Rhodospirillales bacterium. Classification (GTDB taxonomy): domain Bacteria; phylum Pseudomonadota; class Alphaproteobacteria; order Acetobacterales; family Acetobacteraceae; genus CAIYPH01. The sequence continues at coordinate 7,276 of CAIMWH010000151.1, forward strand.
CTGTGCCATTGGTGCCGTTCACCCGCACGGTGCGGCCGAATTCCGTCATCACCAGCACCACGGTGCGCGCCCAGGCGCTGCCGAGCCCATCCTTCAAGCCCATCAGCCCCTTGTCGAGCGTCCCGAGCACCCCGGGGAGGCGGCCCTTCTGCCCGGCATGGGTGTCCCAGCCGCCAACCTCGAGGGCGGCGATGCGGGGGCCATCGGGGGCTCCAAGCAGCCGGCCGGCGGCGGTGGCCAAGGCTGGGAAGCTGTATTTGTCCTTTGGTGGCTCGCTGCCATTCAGCACCGCCTCGGTGAAGCCGCGTTCCTTCAGCCCCTCGGCGAGGGCCGGCCCGGTGAGCGGATCGGCACGGTGCAACGCCAGCAGGCTGCGATAGATCGCCGGGTCCGGCTGGCCGAAACTCTGCGGCAGCCAGGTGCCCACCGGCGCCGGACCACGCAGCAGCAGTGCCACCGTGGTGCCCACCGAAAGTGCCGCCTCCGCACCGGCTGCCACGCCAGGTTTGGCCGGCAACAGGCCGGCAGCCCGATTGAGCCAGCCGCTATTCATCCGCCGGTCCGCGCCCGATTCGAGATAGTCCTGCGCGTCGAAATGGCTGCGGCTGCGGTAATGCCCGGCCACCGCATGCACCACGGCCAACTCGTTGGCGCGATACAGCGTGTGCATGCCGGCCAATGCCGGATGCAACCCGTGCAGCCCGCCGAGGTCCAGCACTCCGCCGGGCTGTCCGGGCTCCGGCAGCGCCAACGCCCCGCGCAGCCCCGTCAGCGCCGGATCGCCATAGGGCTGCACCGCCGACAACCCGTCGAGCGCCCCGCGCAGCAGGATCACCACGAAGCGCTGCTCGGTGGCCGCCGCCGCGGTGGCGAGCGAGATGCGCCCGAGCGAGAACGTGGCGCCAAGTCCGAGCAGGCTGGCGCGGCGGGACAGCTTAGGCATGTGGGCCCCCATCAACGGCGCTGGAATTCGGGCGCGGCGAGCAGCAACGTCATCGCCTCGCGCTTGGAGCCCGCCCGAACGATCTGCTCCCGGGTGGCCGCCGGCAACAGCGGGCCGAGGCTGGCATCTGCGGTGGCGAGCGGATCGAGATCCTTAGTGCGGCCGGTCACCGCATAGGCCCAGTCGATCCGCCGCAACATCGCCTCCGGCGCCGCCCAATCAGGCGCGGTATCGGGCCAGCCATTGGGCAGCGGGGCGTTGTGCAGTCCCTGACCGAGCCCCGCCATCAGGCCCGCCACGTCCGGCCGGTTGGTGGTGGGAAGATCGAGAGCGCGGAGTACGCCAATGATGTAGTCGAACGGCGTGCGCAGCTTGGTCAGCGGCTGCCAGGCCTCCGGAATATCGAGCAGCGCCAGGCTGGCGGCCTTGAGATCGCCGCCGGTGCCGCGCAGTACACCCTCGATGCGGCTGACGGCGGCGGGCGGCGGTGTATCTGCGATGAAGTGCCGAGCCAGCTTGGTGGCGATATTGTGCAGCGTGGCCGGATGGGCGGCGAGCCACGCCAATGCCCGCTCGCCCTCCACCTCGCCACCCTCATAGGTCTGCCCCATCACCGTCTTGGCGTCCGGTTCATGGGCGAAGGGGCGGTAGAGGAAGCCGGGGTTCGCCGCATCGTAGCTGATCGACCACCCCGTCAGTACCCGCGCGAAGCTGGTGACATCGGCCTGGGTATAGCGCGCCGCCGGGGTGACGCTGTGCAATTCGAGGCACTCGCGCGCGAGGTTCTCGTTCAGACCCACCTTGCGCCGCCGTCCGGCGACGCTGTCGGGCCCGACGGACTGCGCGTTGTCGAGGTAGAACAGCATCGCCGGATGACGCATCACGGCCAGCAGCATGTCGGAGAACCGGCCGGTGACATGCGGGCGGATCGCCTCGCGCACGAACGCGTTGACCAGACCCGCCACCAGCGGGCGGCGGATGCTCACGGTAAAATGGTTGGCCCAGAACCACACCAGGCGCTCGCGGAATGGATTCGCGGTGGTCAGCAAGGTGTCGATGCTGGTGGCGGTGTCGGCGCGGTAGATATCGCGCACCGGATTTTCCTTGGTCGGATCGCCGGCCTTGCGGGTTTGAACGGTGCGCACGGCACGCACGCCTTCCGCCGTGCTGTGGCATGGCGCCTCGAGTGCCGGATCGGGGCCGTCGAGCTGCCTGCCGAGCCAGGCATGCGGATCGGCAGGCATCGGCTCGGCGCCTCTGCGTCCGAGTCCGAAGCGGATCAGGGCGTGGGCGGCGTTGCTGTCCATTGAATCCTTGTAGCAAACCCGCGCGCATAACGGGATGAAACATCGCTCATCCCTTGCGGCGGCGGGCTGCCATGCGGGCGGGTCGGGCTGCCCCCGGCATTACGCACTTGCAAAATGGCCGGTGGAAGGGCATTTCACGGCCCGAATCAGTCCGGCGTTCGCGCCGGTTCCGTGTGGGTGCGCAGGGCAGGGGGCCTTGCCGCGCCCGTTGTGTTTTGCCCCCCTGGCAGAAACGCCCCGGCCGTCGGGGTAGATGGAGGCCCTTGTGGCTATTACCGACCTCGACAAGCTCCGCAACATCGGCATCACCGCGCACATCGA
>CAIMWH010000152.1 GCA_903845065.1 uncultured Rhodospirillales bacterium
CAGTATCGTCGGACATGGCGGGTGTGGCTCGGCGCGTTCGCGTGGAAAGGATGGCTTCGACACCCAGTCCTTAAACGTGATCAACGCCTTACGCGACGCCCGCCAGCGAATCCCTGCCACGCCGTGAATAAGATGGGCTAAAACGGCCTGTGTCACGAAATATCAACTGGCGTCTTCGCGCCCAGGTTTTGATGCGCGACAGTGCAACCTGCGCTCTCTGCGGCAGAAGCCCCAAAGATGGTGTTCGTCTGCACATCGACCACGTTGTTCCATGGAGCAAGGGCGGAGAGACAACACTTTCTAATCTAAGAGTCCTATGCGAGCAATGCAATATAGGCAAAAGCGACCTTTCCGAAGCCAATTCACTATGATTTTTTATGATAGTTCGGTTATATAGGGTGACATTTGGCAAATTATTTATGATAGAGAATATTTATCTGGTGATGTGTCGCGACATCCATACGTCACTTGTAGGTCAGACTCTCCACGTTGGTGCCTCCGGAGTCAGGCGGCGACATGCGCGCCCCATCGTGGGATGAAGGCGCCAATGCCACCCTGGAGCCCCTGACATGACCTTCTCGCTGCTCGGCCGCTGCGCCCGCACCGGCCAGTTCGGCGCCATCGTCACCACGTCGTCCATCGGCGTCGGTGCCCGCTGCGCTTTCGCCCGCGCCGGGGTGGGCGCCGCCCTCACCCAGCACCGCACCGATCCGCGGCTGGGTCCGGTGATGCTGGACCTGATGGCGAGCGGCCTCACTGGCCCCGAGGCGCTGGCCGGCACCGTCGCTGCCACGCCGCACCGCGACTGGCGCCAACTCGCCATCATCGACGCCGCCGGCCGCACCGCCGCTTTCACTGGCGCCCATGTCCGCCCGGCCCATGGCGAGGCGCACGGCACCGATTGCGTGGCCATCGGCAACATCATTCGCGACGGCGCCATGCCCGCCGTGATGGTGCGCGCCTTCGAGGCCGATCCGGCACTGCCCCTCGCCGCCCGCCTCGTCGCCGCCATCCAGGCCGGCGAAGCGGCCGGGGGCGAGATCGCGTCGGTTGCCTCGGCCGCGCTGCTGGTGGTGGATCGCGAGCGCTTCCCCTACGTCGATCTGCGAGTCGACGAACACGCGCGTCCGCTCGACGAACTGGCGCGGCTTTGGTCGGCGTATGCTCCGCAGGCTGATGACTACGTGCGGCGCGCAGTCGATCCGGATGGTGCGGCGCTTTATGTCGCTCCGCCGGCGAAGGAATAAGAGAAGGCAAGCGGTTCTTTTTTGCAAAAAAGAACCAAAAAATTTTATCCAATGGCTTCGCCCCTCTCTCCGGTGAGAGCGGCGAAGCCATTGGATAAAATTTTTTGCTTCTTTTTTCAAAAAGAAGCGCTTCCCTCCTCCCCCGCTTGAACGCAGCGCCGCGAGCGTCCATGATGCGCGGGTTCAATCTATCCCAGGCGGGAGAGATGTGGTGCGCGCCCCAAGCGGGCACCGCCGCCGAAGGCGCAACCGGCCCCCGGAAACGCTCAGGCACAAAGGACCGCCACGGGAGTAAGGATCTCTGGAAAGCCGGCCTCCGGGACACCATCCCGATGGGCCGCACCGACGGAGTAAGGGTGCCCTCCCAGCCGGGATGGCGCGTGAATCTCTCAGGTTCCGTGACAGAGGGGGGTCGCTCCTGCCGGCATTCCGTCGGCGGGCGACCTTCGTGCGGAGCCTTGCCATGTCCGAAGACACCCTGCTCACCACCCCGCTTGACGCGTTGCATCGCGAACTCGGCGGCAAGATGGTGCCGTTCGCGGGCTACGCCATGCCGGTGCAATACCCCGCCGGCATCCTCACGGAACATCTGCATTGCCGCGCCCAGGCCGCGCTGTTCGATGTCTCGCATATGGGCCAGGCCAGCCTGCACGGCGCCGGCGCGGCCGCGGCACTGGAGGCCCTGGTGCCCGGCGACATGGTGGGCCTCAAGCCCGGCCGCCAGCGCTACACCCTGCTGACCACCCCCGCCGGCACCATCCTCGATGACCTCATGGTGGCCAACGCCGGGGATGAGCGCCTGTTCCTGGTGGTGAACGCCAGCCGCAAGCACGTCGACCTGCCGCATATCGAGGCGCACTTGCCGGCCGGCGTCACCCTCGAACGCCATGACGACCGCGCGCTGCTGGCCCTACAAGGCCCCGCCGCCGTGACGGTGCTGGCCCGCCTCGCGCCCGCGGTTGCCGCCATGCCGTTCATGGGCTTTGCCGCCGTCACGCTGCTCGGCGCCGCCTGCTTCGTCTCCCGCTCCGGCTACACCGGGGAGGACGGCTACGAAATCTCAGTGCCCGCCGGCCGCGCCGTCGATCTCGCCCGCGCCCTGCTCGCCGAGCCCGAGGTGATGCCCGCCGGCCTCGGCGCGCGCGACAGCCTGCGCCTGGAAGCCGGGCTGTGCCTCTACGGCAACGATATCGACGAAACCACCAACCCCATCGAGGCCGGCCTCACCTGGGTGATCCAGAAGCGCCACAAGCTGGCGTGGGATTTCATCGGCGCCGGCCCGATCCGTGACATGCTGGATAACGGCCCGCCCCGCCTGCGCGTCGGCATCCAGCCCGATGGGCGTGCCCCGGCGCGTGGCCATACCGACATTCTCGGGCCGGACGGCGCCGTGGTCGGCCAGATCACCTCGGGCGGCTTCGGCCCCTCCTGCAATGCCCCGGTCGCCATGGGCTACGTGCGGCGCGATCTCGCCGCCGATGGCACCGCCGTTTCGCTGATGGTGCGCGGCAAGCCATTGCCCGCCCGCGTCGCCCCCCTGCCGTTTTTCCCCCACCGCTACGTTCGCTGAAGGAAGCCGCCGAATGTCCGATCTCCGTTTCACCAAGGACCATGAATGGGTGCGCCTCGAAGGCGGCGTCGCCACCGTTGGGATCACCGACCACGCGCAGGAAGCGCTGGGGGACGTGGTGTTCGTCGAACTGCCCGAACCCGGCCGTGAGGTCGAGGAAGGCGAGGCCTGCGCCGTGGTCGAAAGCGTCAAGGCGGCGTCGGACGTTTATTCGCCGCTGACCGGACGGGTTACCGAGGTGAACAACGCCATCGTGGACGACCCCGCTTTGGTGAACCGCGCGCCGGACGGCGAGGGCTGGTTCTTCAAGCTGGCACTGGCCGACGAGGCCGCTTTCGCCGGGCTGATGGATGAAGCGGGCTACAAGGCATTCCTGGAGACCAACTGATGGACGCTCTCGCCGAGCTTGCCGCCCTCGAGGCGCAGGACAGCTTCGTCAGCCGCCATGTGGCGCCCGGCGGGGACGAAATTTCGGACATGCTGGCGGCGGTGGGGGCGGCAACGCTTGACGACCTCGCCGCCCGCACCGTGCCGGGCAGCATCCGGGCGCAGCAGACGATGAACCTGCCGCCGGCGATCGACGAGGCCGGCGTGATCGCCGAACTGCGCGATCTTGCCGCCCGCAATGTGCTCAAGAAGTCACTCATCGGGCTCGGCTACCACGGCACCCACACGCCGCCGGTGGTGCTCCGCAATGTGCTGGAGAACCCGGGCTGGTACACCGCCTACACCCCGTACCAGGCCGAAATCGCCCAGGGCCGGCTGGAGGCGCTGGTCAACTACCAGACCATGATCTGCGAACTCACCGGCATGGAAATCGCCAACGCCTCGCTGCTCGACGAAGCCACCGCGGCGGCCGAGGCGATGCACATGGCGCACGGCAGCTCGAAGGCCAAAAGCGACGTGATCGCGGTGGCGGCTGACCTGCATCCGCAGACCCGCGCCGTGCTCGCCACCCGCGCCTGGCCGCTCGGCATCACGCTGGTGGACGTCCCCGCCGGGGATGCTGGCGCGATCACCGCCGCCAAGCCGTTCGCCGTGGTGCTGCAATATCCCGGCAGCACCGGCGCCGTGCGGGACCTGCGGGCCGAAATCGCCGCCGCCCATGCCGCGGGCGCGCTGGCCATCGTCGCCGCCGATCCGCTCAGCCTGATGCTGCTCACCGCGCCCGGCGAGATGGGGGCCGATATCGTGGTGGGCTCGGCGCAGCGCTTCGGCGTGCCGATGGGCTTCGGCGGTCCGCATGCAGGCTACTTCGCCACCCGCGACAGCCTCAAGCGCTCGATGCCCGGCCGCCTGGTCGGCGTCAGCGTCGATGCCGCCGGTGCGCCCGCGATGCGGCTGGCGTTGCAGACCCGCGAGCAGCATATCCGCCGCGAAAAGGCGACCTCCAACATCTGCACCGCCCAGGTGCTGCTCGCCGTGATGGCCGGCATGTATGCCGTATGGCACGGGCCGGAGGGCCTCAAGCGCATCGCCAAGCGGGTGAATCTGCAGGCCCGCCTGCTCGCCGGGGCCGCCACACAGGGCGGCTATACCCTGCGCCACGCGGCCTATTTCGACACCATCGCCATCGAAGCCGGTGACCGCGCCGAGGCCCTGATGGGTGCGGCCCGCGATGCAGGCTTCAACCTGCGCCGCATCGATGCCACCGGCGTCGGCATCGCGCTCGATGAGACCGTGATGCGGGATGATCTCGCCACCCTCGCCGGCCTGCTCGGCGGCGGGCTTGGCATCGCTGCCGCCTCGCTGCCGGCCACCGCCCTGCGCACCACCGCCTGCCTCCAGCAGAACGTGTTCTCCGCCTACCACGCCGAGCACGAAATGCTGCGCTATCTCAAGCGCCTGGAGGACAAGGACGTCGCGCTCAACCGCTCGATGATCCCGCTCGGTTCCTGCACCATGAAGCTGAACGCCACGGCGGAGATGATCCCCATCACCCTGCCCGGCTTCGCCGACATGCATCCCTTCGCGCCGGCCGAGCAGACCGTCGGCTACAAGACCCTGATCGACCGGCTGACCGGCTGGCTGTGCGAGGCCACCGGCTTCGCCGGCGTCTCGATCCAGCCCAACGCGGGCAGCCAGGGCGAATATTCCGGCCTGCTGGCCATCCGCGCCTGGCACGAAAGCCGGGGCGAAGGCGCGCGGGACATCTGCCTCATCCCATCCAGCGCCCACGGCACCAACCCGGCCTCCGCCGCCATGGCCGGCTACAAGGTGGTGGTGACCGCCTGCGACAAGGACGGCAACGTCGATGTCGCCGACCTCGCCGCCAAGGCCGCGCAGTACGGCGCCAAGCTGGCGGCGCTGATGATCACCTACCCCTCGACGCATGGCGTGTTCGAGGAGGAAATCCGCGACATCTGCCGCATCATCCACGACCAGGGCGGGCAGGTGTACATGGATGGCGCCAACATGAACGCCCAGGTCGGCCTGACCAGCCCGGGCGCCATCGGCGCGGACGTGTGTCATCTCAACCTGCACAAGACCTTCTGCATCCCGCATGGCGGCGGCGGCCCCGGCGTCGGCCCGGTGTGCGTGGCGGCCCACCTGGTGCCGTTTCTGCCCAACCACCCGCTGCGCGCCGATGCGGGACCGGCCACCAGCTATGGTCCGGTGTCGGCGGCGCCCTATGGCAGCGCCCTCATCCTGCCGATCAGCTACGCCTATATCCGCATGATGGGTGCCGCCGGCCTCACCCGGGCGACCGAGGTGGCGATCCTGAACGCCAACTACGTCGCCCGCCGCCTCGCGCCGCACTATCCGATTCTCTACACCGCCAAATCCGGCATGGTGGCGCACGAGTGCATCATCGACTGCCGCGGCTTCGGCGCCGATTCGGGTGTGCAGGTGGAGGATATCGCCAAGCGGTTGCAGGATTTCGGCTACCACGCGCCCACCATGTCCTGGCCGGTGGCGGGCACGCTGATGATCGAGCCCACCGAGAGCGAATCGAAGGCCGAGCTTGACCGGTTCTGCGATGCGATGATCGCCATTCGCGGCGAAATCACCGCCATCTCCGCCGGCACCATGGATCGGGCCGATAATCCGCTGAAGAACGCGCCGCACACCGCGCGGGAGGTGATGGCGGATGACTGGAGCCACGGCTACAGCCGCCACCAGGCTGCCTTCCCGCTGCCGTTCGTGGCGGCCTCCAAGTACTGGCCGCCGGTGAAGCGAGTGGATAATGTCTACGGCGATCGCAACCTGGTGTGCACCTGCGCGCCGCTGGAAGCCTACGCCGAAGCCGCCGAATAGCGCCTCAGGCCGCCGCTTCGTCCTCGGGATGGAGCGGCGGCAGCACGCGGCGGAGGTATTCCGACCACGCGCCGGTCAACACTTCGCGCGGCGAGCGCAGCATGTGCTCATCATCGGCGAGCAATTCGGGCGCCACATCCACATAGATCGGATACGGCTGGACGGTCTGCGGGGCCGGCTGGATCATCATCGGAAGGCCTCCTGCTCAGGCTGTGGGCGGTGCACGGAGTGTGCCGTCAAGAAGTTTACGAACCATAAAGCGCCCTGGATGTGGCGCGGAGTGATGTTCGTCACCAATTCAGCCTGCATCACGTCGCAATCATGTCCTTGGCGTGGCACAACCCCGAACGCGCTGATAAGGTCGTGACATGCACCATCTCCCGTCGCTCCGCCGCTCGATCCTCCTTGCCCTGTCGCTGCTGTCGGCATGTGCCGCGGCGGACCCGGGGACGAAGGCCGCCACCGCCGGCGAAAGTATCGGCCCTGGCGTTGCCGCGGCTTTCCTCACCGGCCGGTTCGCCGCCTCGCAGAGCGATAACGATTTCGCCTCGATGCAGTTCCTGCGGGCCCTCGGCGCCGACCCAGGTAACACCGAGTTGCGCCAGCAGGCCTTCATCACCGCTCTGCTCGCCGGGCGGCCCGAGGCCGTGCGCCTCGCCCAGATGATGCCGGACGACCAGACCGCCCTGCTGCTGCTGGCCGGGGCGGATGCCAAGGCCGGGCGGTGGGAACAGGTGGAGACCCGCTTCGCCGAACTGCCGCGCCAGGGCCTCGCGCAGATACTGCAACCGCTCCTGGTCGCCTGGGCGCAGGCCGGCGAGGGACGCACGGACGTGGCGCTCGCCGGCCTGTCCGCCGCGCCCGATGCCCAGCGCCTGCGCGCCCTCTATGCCCTGCATGGCGCAATGATCGCCGACCTGGGCAAGAAAACCGCCGAGGCGGCGCGGCTCTACCGCATCGCGGTGCTGGAATACGGCGGCACAGACCTGCAACTCGCCCGCCAGGTGGCATCCTGGCAGATGCGCCAGGGCCAGGTGGACGAAGCCAAGCAGACCCTCGCCACCCTCGCCACCGCCAGCCCCGACATCAACATCGCGCTCGACGGCTTGCAGGCCAACATGAGCGAACGGCAGATCCGCAACGCCGCCGATGGCATTGCCGAGACCTACCTCACCCTGGCCGCCGCCCTGCGCGGGCAGGAACGGGCGGCGTTCTCGCTGATCCTGGTGAAGCTCGCGCTTGACCTGCGGCCGGACATGACCGGCGCCCGCCTGCTCGCGGCCGATCTCTACGAGAACCGCACCAAGCCCGCCCTCGCGCTCGCCACGCTCGACGCGGTGCCGTCCTCGGACCCTCTGGCCCCGCTGGTGCGGCTGCGCCAGGTGGGCTTGATGGATCGCCTCGGCAACAGCACCGGCGCGCTCCAGATGCTCGACCAGCTCGCCCAGGCGATGCCCAACCGGGCGGAAATCGCCACCGCGCAGGGCGACCTGCTGCGCCAGAAGAAGCGCTTCAACGAGGCTGTGGCAGCCTATGACCGTGCCATCGCCCTGCTCGGCCAGCCGCCGGCGCGCTCGAGCTGGCCGATCTACTACAACCGCGGCATCGCCCTCGATCGCGCCAAGCTGTGGACCCGCGCCGAGGCCGACTTCCTGCTCGCGCTCGAATTGCAGCCGGAGCAGCCCTTCGTGATGAACTACCTCGGCTATTCCTGGACCGAGCAGGGCCGCAACCTCGCCCGCGCACGGGACATGATCGAGCGGGCGGTGCAGCTTCGCCCCAATGACGGCGAGATCGCCGACAGCCTCGGGTGGGTGCTGTTCCGCCAGGGCGATGTGCGTGGTGCGATCAAATACCTCGAACGCGCCGTGGAGATGGAGCCCGAGGACGCGACCATCAACGGGCATCTCGGCGATATCTACTGGGCCGCCGGGCGCAAGCTCGAAGCCCAGTTCCAGTGGCGCCGGGCGCTGACGCTGAAGCCCGACGAGGAGGAAATCCCCAAGTTCGAGGCCAAGCTGCGCGATGCGCGGGGCACGACCGTTCAGTAGCGGCGCCCAGTAGACACGTCATGCAGGCCAGCGAGGCGGCGCCCGCCAAGATCAACCTGTTCCTCCACGTCACCGGGCGGCGGGCGGACGGGTATCATCTGCTCGACAGCCTGGTGGTGTTCGCCGCGCATGGTGACGTGCTGCAGGCGCGTGCCGCGCCCGGGCTGAGCCTGGAGATCGACGGGCCGTTCGGCGGCGCCCTGCAAGCCGAGGCCGACAACCTGGTGCTGCGCGCGGCGCGCGGGCTGGCAGCCGAGGCCGGCATCGTGCCCAACGCGGCGCTGCGGCTGACCAAGAACCTGCCGGTGGCCTCCGGCATCGGCGGCGGCTCGGCCGATGCGGCGGCCGCGTTGCGGCTGCTCGCGCGGCTGTGGAACGTCGCCCCCGCCTCCCCTGCCCTCGCGCTGGCCCTCGGGGCGGACGTGCCGGTGTGCCTGTCCGGCCGGCCCACCCGCATGCAGGGGATCGGCGAGACCTTGCTGCCGGCGCCGGGGCTGCCGGATTTCGGGCTGGTGCTGGTGAACCTCGGCGTGGCGGTGGCGACGCCGGCGGTGTTCCGTGCCCGCGCCGGCGGCTTCACCCCGCCTGCCGCGTTGCCCGCCGCCTGGCCCGATGCCGCGGCGCTAGCGGCCGGCCTGGCAGCCTGCGTGAATGATCTCGAAGCCCCCGCCATCGGCCTCGCCCCGGTGATCGGCGAGGTGCTCGCTACCCTGCGGGCAGTGCCCGGCAGCCTGCTCGCCCGCATGAGCGGATCGGGCGCCACCTGCTTCGCTTTGTTCGCCTCCGGGGCCGAAGCCGCGGCAGCGGCGAAAAATATCCGCCGCCAGGGCTGGTGGACCTGGGGCGGTGGGGTTGCGGACAGCGCCGCCGCGACCTAATCAGGGCGGGATTGGGGCGTCGCCAAGCGGTAAGGCAGCGGATTTTGATTCCGCCATGCGGAGGTTCGATCCCTCCCGCCCCAGCCATCCTCCGCAGACCGCGATTTTCCGCGAAACCCAGGGGCGGCCACGCCCCCGGCGCCCGCGTGGCGAGGCAAATCAATAATTCACGGTTAAAATAACGCACATTTAAGTAGACGTACTTAATGGAGAAATTACGGAAGTCATGCATTATCAAGCGGTAGATGCAAAAGGAAATCCGCTCCAATGCGCCTAGATGATGCAGAGTTGCAACTCAATCAGGCGTTGCATGTTATCCAGTCGATACAAGAGATGCGGGAAAAACATGCTTCTGCCTACTGGTTGCACGCCAAGAGCGCGGCGTTTGTGATCCGCCGGCACGAAGTGGAGATGGCACGATATACCACCGACCTCGAGGCGGCCCTCGCCCTGATGACCCTGATCACCTCAGGCGGCGCAACGCTGGAGGAGGCGCTGGAGCATCGACTGATGGCGTGGTGACAAAATAATCGACGCCGCGCCTCACATCCCGGCGCCGTGCGGCACCTTGCGCGCCACCACAACGCCCGATACCGCAAGCCGGTCCAGCACCGCGGATGCCGCCACCCCGGCCAGATGACATTCGGCGAGACGGCTGAGTTGCCCGCCTCCGGCCTGGAGCGCGGCACGCAGCACCGTCAGCGCCTCATCCTCGGACAATGCTTCGAGGTCGGTGCGCGGCAGGTCAGCGAAGGGGAGCAGCGGAGAGTGCGGCATGGCCGCAGCTTAGGAGAACATTAAGGGAACATCAAGCCTGATCGGATACGACGGCCAACGCCGCGCGCATGGCTTCCGTTGCCGCGGTTCGTCCCTATATTCACCCCGCGTGCCTACCACTGCCAAGGGAACCGGCCATGACATTGCGCCCATCAAGCACCCGCCGCGCCGCCATCGCCGGCAGCCTGCTGGCCCTCATCGGGCTGGCCCGGCAAGGCCGCGCGGAGGTCGCCCACGTCATCCCGGCACCGGCGGCCGACGAGGCGCCTGGCGTTGCCGCCCAGGAAGTCGCGGTGTTCGCCGGCGGCTGTTTCTGGGGCGTCCAGGGGGTCTACCAGCACGTCACCGGGGTGCTCCGCGCGGTGTCCGGCTATGCCGGCGGCGAGGAAAAGACCGCCTATTACAGCGCCGTCGGCCGCGGCACCACCGGGCACGCCGAATCCGTCGAGGTGACGTTCGATCCGCGCCTGATCAGCCACGGCAGGCTGCTGCAGATCTATTTCTCGGTGGCGCATGACCCCACCCAGCTCAACCGCCAGGGCCCCGACACCGGCCCGCAGTATCGCTCCACCCTGTTCGTGCGCAACGCCGAGCAGGCCCGGGTGGCGAAGGCCTACATCGCCCAGCTTGACGCCGCCAAGGTGTTCCCCACCCGCATCGTCACCACCATCGAGACCGACCGCGCCTTCTATCCCGCCGAGGACTACCATCAGGACTACCTGACGATGAACCCGACGAACCCGTACATCGTCTACAATGACCTGCCCAAGATCGACGAACTCAAGCGCCTGTTCGCGACGGTGTATCGCGAGAAGCCGGTGCTGGTGGCGGCATCCGGCTGACCTTCCGGGCGTTATGCTGATTTCAGCATAGCCATGCGCTGACAACATGGCAAAGTCCGCGAATCCGGGCGGTTGATCCGGATCGCGCGGCTTCTCCAATCGTCGTATCCATGTGAACATAACCTATCGCCCGGCTGACGCGTGTGCCGGCAACAGGAGGAATCCACCATGAAACACTTCGCCGCCAATCGCGAAAACCAGCATTACGTCAACGGCGCCTGGGTCGAGCCGTTGGAGGCCAAGCGGCTGGATGTCATCAACCCCTCCACCGAGGAAGCCTTCATCCAGATCGCCGTTGGTGGCGCCGCCGACGTCGATCGTGCCGTGGCCGCCGCGCGCGCCGCATTCCCATCCTTTTCGCACACCTCGCGCCAGGAGCGGCTCGATCTGCTGCGCGCCATCCTCGCCGAATACAACAAGCGCAAGGCCGACATCGCCGCCACCCTCACCGAGGAAATGGGCGCGCCGGCCAAGATGTCGCTCGAACGCCAGGCCGCCACCGGCACCGCCCATCTGGCGAAAATGATCGAGACCCTGGAGACCTACGCGTTCGAATACATGCAGGGCCGCACCCTGATCGCTCGCGAGCCGATCGGCGTGGTCGGCCAGATCACGCCGTGGAACTGGCCGATCAACCAGATCGTCTGCAAGGTGGCCCCGGCCATCGCGGCGGGCTGCACCATGGTGCTGAAGCCCTCCGAGGTGGCGCCGCTCAACGCCATCATCTGGTCCGAGGTGATGCATGCCGCGGGCGTGCCGGCCGGCGTCTACAACATGGTGCAGGGCGAGGGCGGCGTGGTGGGCAATGCGATGTCCTCGCACCCCGATATCGACATGATGTCCTTCACCGGCTCCACCCGGGCGGGCATTCTGGTGGCGCAGGCCTCGGCCGTCACGGTGAAGCGGGTGTCGCAGGAACTCGGCGGCAAGTCGGCCAATATCCTGCTGCCGGATGTCGATTTCAAATCGGCCGTCACCAAGGGCGTTCTTGGGATGATGGGCAACTCCGGCCAGTCCTGCAACGCGCCCACCCGCATGTTCGTCCCCGCCGACCGGCACGACGAGGTGAAGGCCTACGCCAAGGCGGCGGCCGAAACGGTGATCGTGGGGGATGTGAACGACCCCGCCACCACCATCGGCCCGGTGGTCAGCGAGGTGCAGTTCAACAAGATCCAGCGCCTCATCCAGGCCGGCATCGCCGAGGGCGCCGAACTCGTCACCGGCGGCCCGGGCCGGCCGGAGCACCTCAACCGCGGCTACTTCGTGCGCCCCACCGTGTTCGCCGGGGTGACCAACGAGATGACCATCGCGCGCGAGGAGATCTTCGGGCCGGTGCTGGCGATCCTGCCCTACAAGGATGAAGCCGAAGCGGTGCGGATGGCCAATGACACCGTCTATGGCCTCGCCGCCTACGTGCAGTCCGGCGATATCGACCATGCCCGCAAGGTGGCGGCCCAGATGCGGGCCGGCAACGTCTACCTGAACTATCCCGTGGGCGACATGGGCGCCCCGTTCGGCGGTTACAAGCAGTCCGGCAACGGGCGGGAATATGCCCATTGGGGCCTCGAGGAATTCCTCGAAATCAAGGGTGTCGTTGGCTACGAAGCCGCCTGAGTGCGGTCAAGGCGTTCGGTTATGCAGAATTGTGCATAACCGAACGCCACCCGGCCTGGACGCCGCCTGTGGTGCCTCGCTATGCTCGACGTAATATATCGACGACGGGCAACCGAAGGGACTTCCCCATGCGCACGCTGCTGCTTCTGTCCATGCTGCTCGCACCGCTGCAGGTGCAGGCCGCCGAACTCACCATGTTCGCCGCCGCCAGCCTCACCGAGGCGATGAAGGACATTTCGGCGCTGTGGGCCAAGGCCGGCCACGAGCCGCTGCGGCTCTCCTTCGGCGCCAGTTCCACCCTCGCCCGCCAGGTGGAGCAGGGCGCGCCGGCCAACCTGTTCGCCTCCGCCGACGAGAAATGGGTGGACTACCTGGCCGAACGCAAGTTGCTCGCCGATGACACCCGCAAATCCCTCCTCGGCAATGACCTCGTGCTGATCGTGCCGGCCGACCGCGCGCGCAAAATCGCCGTCGACGCCACGCTCGACATCGCGGCCCTGCTCGGCCCCACCGGGCGGCTCGCCACCGGGGACCCGAAGCACGTCCCCGTCGGCCTCTACGCCGAGCAGGCGCTGCGCAACCTCGGCCTGTGGGACAAGGTACAGCCGCACCTCGCCAGCACCGAGGATGTGCGCGCCGCCCTGCTGCTGGTGGAGCGCGGCGAGGCGCCGGCCGGCATCGTCTACGCAACGGACGCCGCAGTCTCCAAGGGCGTCAGCATCGCCGGCGCCTTCCCGGAGGCCAGCCACGACCCGATTTCCTATCCTTTCGCGGTGACCAAGGTCGGCGACAATGCCGAGGCGCGCGCCTTCATGGCGTTCCTGGCCGGCCAGGACGCGCGCGCGGTGTTCGTGCGGCGCGGCTTCAGGGTGCGGTAGCGAGCCGCGCCATCCCGGCGAGGAACGCGCTGGCGCTGGCGGACCGCAGGGCGACGAACGGGCGGCCCGATTTCGCGCAGCCACGTTTGACGGCGCCCACCGCGCGGTGGCTCACGCAGTCCACCGGGAACATCACCACATCGGCCCGCGCGATCAGGCTGGCCAGCAATGTGTCATTGTCCTCGATGCCGCCATCATGTTCGAGCAGCACGGCGCCGGCCCGCGCGGAGGTGTGGCGCAGGGCGGCGAGGAGCTGCGGCCGGCCGCCGACGTAGAGAATGGTGGTGTTGTCCAATCGCGGCAGCCCGGCCGGCGCGGCGGGCGTGGCATCCACGAGCAGGGGCTCGATGGCCGCGAGATCGGCGCGGACCGCCGCGGCGTCCTGTTCGGCATCCGTCCGCAAGCCGCGCTCGCGCAGCACCTCCGCCCGCAGCGCCGCACGATCCTGCTCGGCCGCCTGGCGGCGCGCGGCCTCGCGGCCGAGGCGGGCCTCAAGGTCGATCACCAAGGCACGCAGCGCCGCGTCGCCGCCCGATTCGGCTTGGGGTGGTTGATCGGCTATCCGCTGGGCGAGGGCCGCGCGCAGATCGCGGATGGTCGCGTCGCGGCTGACGATCGCCGCCTGCATCGCCGCCTGCTGGCGGGCCACCTTGTCCTCCAGGACGGTGCGCGCCGCCTCCAGGTCCCGCAGCCGCCGGATGTCGGCGCGATTGGCCGCCCCCACCAGGTGCGAGAGCATGTGCACGTCGCCGAACGCCTCGCCGAGAAGCGCCCGGCTGCTCGCGGGATGCGTCATCACCGCCCAGTAGGCGCCCGGGATATCGCCGCCCTCCACCGCCACACGCCAGAACTGCCGCACCTCGTCCTCGCCGCGCGCCCGGGCGAAATGGTTGATGGTGAGCCGGTGGCGGGTATCGAGAGTCTTGTGCAGCAGCTTGCCCGCGACATCGTGGCGGGCGGCGATGGTGACGCCCATCTTGTGCGCCGCGTGATCGTCCACATCCGCGGCGGCGAGGCCGAGTTTGACCAGCAGGTGGCGCAAGTCGCCGGTGGCCAGGCAGGTGCCGACGATGGAGCAGTGCATCCAGGGGGTGATTTCCCACAGCCGGGTGCGGGTCGGCGCCGCTTGATGGGCCGGCGCCTCCCGCGTCACCAGCGGGGCCGGCGGCACGCGTACGCTGAATGTGCGCGTGAGCGCGGCGGGTGGTGCCGCCAAGTCGCCCCAGGCCGCCGGGCTCCACTGGATCACTGACATGCCGATCCTCGCTATGTCATTATTTGCATAACGATCCTGCCCGGCATTGCCCGCATCCGCAAGCCCCGCATCGCCCTCGAATGCGTCGACCACGGCTCTTTCGGTTGCATTATCGCTATGCTAATTCGAATATGTCGATTCCGACGGAGACCTTCTATGCGACGGATTTTCATCCCCGCCTTCGCCTTCCTGGCCCTGTCTACCGCCGTCGCCAGTGCCGACACCTTCCAGTTGAGCGGTGCCGGCAGCCTCACTGGCGTGATGTCCGATCTGATACGACGTTTCCCGGCCGGGACGGACACCATCGCCCCACCCGAGTTCGGCCCATCCGGGCTGATGCGCCAGAAAATCGAGGCCGGCGCCCCGGCTGACCTGTTCACCTCCGCCGACATGGCGCACGCCCGCGCCCTCGTTGCCGGGCGGGCCGAGCGCATGGTGATCCACTTCACCCGCAACCAGCTTTGCGCCCTCGCCCGCCCCGCCATCGGCCTCACGCCCGCGAACATGCTGGATCGCCTGCTCGATCCCGCCGTGCGCATCGCCACCTCCACGCCGGGCGCCGATCCGGGCGGCGACTATGCCTGGGCGGTGTTCGCCCGTGCCGAGGCGCTGCACCCCGGCGCCCGCGCCGCGCTGGAAGCCAAGGCGCAGCCCTTGGTGGGCGGCGGCGCCAAAACCCCGCTGCTGGTGCCCGGCAAGGGTGCGGTCGAGGGCGTGTTCCTCGCCGACCGGGCCGATGTCATGCTGGGCTATTGCAGCAGCGGCGAGCCGGTGCGGCGCGAAATCCCTGCCCTCGTCAACGTACCGCTGCCGGCCGGGCTCGCCGTCGGGCCGGCCTACGGCATGGTGCTTCTCAACGCCAAGCCGGTCACCCTGCGCTTTGCCGCCTTCGTGATGTCCGAGACCGGGCAATCCGTGCTGCGCGCCTATGGGTTTGATCCGGTGGCCCTCGCCGAGCAGCCTGCCCCGGTGCCCGGCGTTTTCGTGCAGCGGCGCGGCCTGACGGCCCGGCTCCTCGCGCCCGACCGTCTCGCCGCCCTTCCCCCGTTCACCCAGAAAATCACCCCGAGCCACGGCGACAAGGCCAGCGAACTGACCGGCCCGCTGCTGTGGGATGTGCTGGCCGCCGCCGGCGCCATCGACCCCGCCAAACCGGCCGAGCAGGTGCGCCTGACCGTCCGCGTCACCGGCGCCGACGGCTACACCGCCGTCATCGCCCTCGCCGAATTGTCGCCCGAATTCGCCGGCCACCCGGTCCTGCTCGCCACCACCCTCAACGGCACCGCCCTCCCGCCCGGCAGCCTGCGCCTGGTGGTGCCCGGCGAAAAACGTGGCGGCCGCTCGGTTCGCGACGTGGTACGCATCGACGTCGACTGAACATCCCCGAAGGACCACCCACATGGTACGCGAAAGCGAAATCCGCCCCGGCGAAATCACCGTCGACCCGCCGGCCGCAACCGATGCCGGGCTGGTCTTCATCGGCCGCATCCACACCCCCTGGACATCGCGGATGCACACCCCCCGCCAGGGCCGGCATGATGGCCCGGTGTGCCGTATCGAGGTTTTCGAACCCTGGGTGCCGGCGCTGGACGGGGTCAGCCGGCACGAGCGTCTGGAGGTGATCTACTGGCTCCACCTGTCGCGCCGCGACCTGGTGCACCAGAGCCCGGCCAATGACGGCACCACCCGCGGCACCTTCTCCATCCGCTCGCCGGTGCGGCCGAACCCGCTCGGCACCTCCATCGTCAAGCTGCTGCGCATCGAGGGCGGCAGCCTGTTCATCCAGGGGATCGACTGCCTCGACGGCACGCCATTGCTCGACCTCAAGCCCGATCGCACCCTGTTCACCCCAATCGCGCCGCCGCAGGAGGGTGACTTCCAGGTGGCCGCGGCCGCCCACAAACCAGCGTAGCGCCTGCCGCCGCGCCGATATTGCGGATTGCCAAGCCGGCCGAAATTCACGAACGTGACGAACGGCCGGCAAGAGCCGAATCAATCCTCAATGCAATCGGTGGTACTCTTACGATGGATACCGATGAACTCGGCTACCTCGGCGTGGCGGAACTCGCCGCGCTGTATCGGGCCAAACACCTGTCACCCGTGGAGGTGGCCAAAGCGGTGCTGGCGCATATCGAGCGCGTGGAGCCCGCCGTCAACGCCATGATGCGGTTGACCCCGGAGCACGCGCTGGCCGCCGCCCGGCGCTCGGAGGAGATTTTCCAGCGCGGCGAAACGCCCCGGCTGCTGGAAGGCGTGCCGGTCACCATCAAGGACCTGCAACACACCAAGGGCGTGCAAACCGATTTCGCCAGCGCGGTGATGCAGGGCACCATTCCCGATGTGGACGCACCCTGCGTGTCCCGCCTGCTCGATGCTGGCGGCATGATGATGGGCAAGACCACTTCGGCGGCCGAATGGGGTTGGAAGGGGGTCAGCCAGGCGCCGATCTCGGGCATCACCCACAACCCGTGGGGCCGGGGTCTCAACGCCGGCGCCTCCTCGGCTGGCGCCGGCGTGGCGGCCGCCTGCGGCTACGGCCCGCTGCACCAGGGCGGCGATGGCGCGGGCTCCATCCGCATGCCGGCCCATTTCTCCGGCGTGTATGGCTTCAAGCCCACCCATGGCCGGGTGCCGAACTGGCCGATGTCCAACAACGACCTCGCCACCCATATCGGCCCCCTCACCCGCACCGTGCTCGATGCCGCGCTGATGACCCAGGCGATGGCCGGCCCGCATGTGTGGGACTACACCTCGCTGGAAGCCCCACCGCAGGACTATGCGTCCCACCTGCACGCCGACATGAAGGGCAAGCGCATCGGCTACTCGCGGGACCTCGGGCACGCCCGCGTCGATCCCGAAGTGGCCGCCGCCGTGGACATCGCGGTGAAGGCGTTCGAGGACATGGGCGCAATCGTCGAGGAAGTCACCCCGGCCTGGGGCAAACTCGGCCCCGAACTGGTGCGCTTCTTCTGGCCCGCTACCTTCACCGGCCGGCTGCGCCATCTGCCGGAGTTCGAAAGCCGGATGGACCCCGGTTTTGTCGCCATGATCAAGTATGCGTCCGGCTTCACCACCTCGCAGTTCATGCAGATGCGCGAACGCCGCTTCGCCTACGTGCAGGCGATCCACGAATACATGGAGGGCTTCGATTTCCTGCTCTCGCCCGCCGTCAGCGTCGCCGCCTTCCCGGCCGACAAGCTGCAACCGGCGCACTGGCCGCAGCACGAATGGGATTGGCTGATGTGGGCCGAGTTCTCCTACCCGTTCAACTGGTCCGGCAGCCCGGCCGCCAGCGTGCCGTGCGGCTTCACCCCCGCCGGCTTGCCGGTGGGCCTGCAAATCGTCGGCCGCCGGTTTGACGATCTCGGCGTGCTGCAAGCCAGCGCCGCCTTCGAGGCCGCCCGCCCGTGGGCACAGCACCGCCCGCCACTCGCCGCCTGAGGACTTCTTACTGCAAGGAAAGAGACCGCCATGAAGCGCCGTGACTTCCTCGCCACCTCCGCCGCCGCCACCCTCGCCGCCCCCGCCGTCGCGCAGCCGCGCACCACGGTGAAGTTCGTCCCCCAGGCCGACCTTGCGCTGCTCGATCCGGTGTTCACCACCGGCCTCGTCACCCGCAACCATGGCTTCCTGGTCTATGACCAGCTCTACGGGCTCGACGACAACTTCGCCCCGCAGCCGCAGATGGTCGAAGGCCACACCATCGAGAATGACGGCAAGACCTGGAAACTCACCCTGCGCGAGGGGATGAAGTTCCATGACGGCACCCCCGTGCTGGCGCGCGATGCGGTGGCCAGCGTGGATCGCTGGATGAAGATCGACGCCTTCGGCCAGACCCTGCGCGGCGTGACCGAGGAAATGAGCGCCACGTCGGACCGGGTGATCCAGTTCCGCCTGAAAAAGCCGTTTCCGCTGCTGCCCACCGCACTCGCCAAGCCCTCGGCGTTCTGCCCGGTACTGCCCGAGCGCCTGGCGCAGACGCCGGTGAATGTGCAGATCACCGACATGACCGGCAGCGGCCCGTTCCGCTACATCGCCGGCGAACGCGTCGCCGGTTCGCGCAACGTCTACGAGAAATTCGCCGGCTACCTGCCCCGCTCCAGCGGCACCCCGAGTTTCGCCGCCGGCCCCAAGGTGGCCTATGTCGATCGCGTCGAATGGGTGACCATCCCCGATGCCTCCACCGCCGCCGCCGCCCTGCAATCGGGCGAGATCGACTGGTGGGAGCAGCCCCAGCCGGACCTGCTGCCGCTGCTGCGCAAGCACAAGGACATCCTGGTGGAGGCCAAGGAGCGCGGCGGCCTGATGGGCATGATCCGCTTCAACCACCTAGTGCCGCCGTTCGACAATCCGGCCATCCGCCGCGCCTTCCTCGCCGGCGTCAACCAGACCGAATACATGACCGCGGTGATGGGCGAGGAGAAGTCGCTGTGGAACGATCGCTGCGGCTTCTTCCTGCCGGGCAGTTCGATCGCCACCGAAGCCGGGCTTGAGGTAATGACCGGGCCGCGCAGCTTCGACAAGGTGAAGCGCGACCTGGAAGCCGCCGGCTACAAGGGCGAGCGCGTAGTGTTCCTGGTGCCGACCGACCTGCCGTCGCTGAACGCCATGAGCCAGATCGCGGCGGACATGTTCCGCAAGGTGGGCATCAACCTCGACTACCAGACGCTGGACTGGGGCACCGTGCTGCCGCGCCTGGCCAACAAGGAGGGGCTGGACAAGGGCGGCTGGAGCGTGTGGTGCAACTACATCCCGGGCATCATTGCCGCGACGCCCGCCACCCAGTCCTACGTGCGCGGGCTCGGCCGCAGCGGGCCGTTCGGCTGGCCGGAGTCGCCCAAGATCGAGGCGCTGCGGGATGCCTTCATGGATGCCACCACCCTGGCCGAGCAGCAGCGCATCTGCAGCGATCTTCAGCTCCAGGCGTGGCAGGACGTGCCCTACATCCCCACCGGCGCCTGGATGCAGCCGTTCGCTTTTCGCAAGAACATCACGGGCATGCTCAACGGCTTCCCGCTGTTCCACAACATCCGCAAGGGCTGACCTCAGGCCCCTGGTGGCGCGGCCGCGGGCCGTGCCACCAGGTTGGCAAGCAGCCGGAAGGCGCCCGGCACCAGCGCGCTGAACTGATGGTGCAACGCCAGGGCGACATGCACATGCCGCCCCTTCCCCACCGCCGCCGCCAGCAGTGCGCCTTGCATCGGCGCCTCGCCGGGGTCGGACAGTTCGAGCAGCGCGGCATAGGCCGGGTCCCACGAACGGGCGAAATACAAGCCGCGTTCGCGCACCCAGCCCTCCCAGTCCGCCGCGCCGATGGTGTTGGGATGGTTCAGCAGCGGATGGCCGGGGAGGAGCACGCCCACCGGCGCCGACGGATCGGTCACCCGCCAGCGCAATGACGGGCTGCCGATGGTGATCGGCAGCGGCGGCGTGCGCCCCTCGTCCCAGCCATCCCCGGGCCGGTGATACAGCGTCACCAGCGAACCGCCCGCCGCCACCCACGCCATCAGCCGGTCAGGCTGGACACGCCGCTGCCCGAAGCCGAATACCCCCACCAGTAGCACGTCGAACCGCCCCAGATCGCCGCCCGCCAGCGTGGCGTCATCCACCGCCACGGCATTGATATCGAGTTGCCGCAACCACCCCAGCGTCTCATCCGCCTCCCCCGCGATCACCCCCACGCGCGCCGCGCCATCGATGGCAACCGGCACCCGCAACACCCGCGCCACCGCCGGCTCGACGATGGCCACCTCCCCCGCCGGCGCCCCGCGCAGCCACGCCAGCCGCACCCCGCCCGCCGCCAGATCATGCCGGCCGGGCGAAACGGCGAGTTCGTACCCCGCCGCGTCACGTCGCAGCACCGGCCACCCATCCGGCGGCGCCACCCCGTCCAGCGCCACCACCACCGGCGCCGCGCTGTCCACCCGCCGCACCACCGCGCCCGGTGCCACCGCGACATCCACCAGCGGCGCCACGGTCAACCGCCCCGGCGGATCGCACGCCAGTACCCACGCGCTGCCTTGATGCGTCCAAAGTAGCGCCGCCCCGACCGGCTCATTGCCCCCCAGCGGATCGAACCCGTCGCGCAGCGTGCCCATCGGCGCCGCATCGCGCGGCACCTCGATTGCGAACCTCTCGCCATCCAGCCGCTGCGCCCGCCACCCCGCCGGCACGCGCGGTTCCACCACCGCGCCCCCAACCGCCCGGATCGACAGCACCGCCCGCTCCCCGGCCCGCACCTGTGGCGGCGACAGCACCACCTCGGCGCCGATCCGCAACGCCACCGTCACCGCGGCCGATAGCTGCCGCCGCTTCAGCGCGATGCGCGGCGCGATCTCCGCCCGCACCACCGCGCCCTGCAACGCCGCCAACGCCCGATGCAGCGCCTCTGCTACCCCGCCCCGGTCCGGAAACGCCGCCAAGGCCGCCGCAATCGCCGCGTCCGCCACGCGCAACGCCGGCACGTCGGCCAGGTCGCCCAGTCGATGCGCCACCCCATCCAGCGGCGCCGCCGCATCCGGCACGCCGCGCAGCAGATGCAACGGGAATGGCCGCGACCCATCGGCGAGATCCCGCCCCATTCCCTGGCTCGCGTGCCACCGCCGGCTGCGCTCGCCCACCTGCGCCCAACTCGCCCCCAGCGCGTCGCAACGCGCGCCAAGGTCCACCCGAACCGTCTCCGGCGGCGGCGGCACCTCGTCGTCATACGAGCCGCCCGCCCCGGAAAACGCCGGCAGATACAGCTTCGCCACCCGCCACGCCGGTAACCCGCCCCCGGCAAACCCCGCATCCGCCGCCAGTTCCACCGCCTCCAAGGTCGCCGCCGTCATGGCGCGGTGATGCCCGTGCTGGCCGGGCACATCGAGGAACGTCGGTGACACTGCATCCGGCCGTTCGGTCCGGATCAACCGCACCAGGCGCTCCCGCAAACGCTCCGCGCCCCAGCGCCGCAGCGTATCCTCGCCCGACTTGGAGAAACCAAAATCGAACACCGGATCATCCGCGCCATGCTCCGGCCCCGCCCCGATCCAGCGCAGCGCCAGCCCGATTTCGCCGGCCGCCCGCTCCATCTCCCGGCTGCGCAGCGCCGCCAGCAACCGCCCGCGCTCCGGCCCCAGCGCGTTCTGCCCGCCCTCGCCCCGCGTCGAGCACGCATAGACCGTGCGCACCCCGCGCCCGAGCGCCAGCCACGCGAGGAACCCGCTCCACTCGTCATCCGGATGCGCCCCGGTCATCAGCCAGCACGCCACCGAACGCAGCGGCTGCAGCGCCCGCCACAGGGCCTCATTGTTGCCGGTCATCACATTCTCCGCCCGCTCACGTTGACTTCGCTCGTGGCATTTCCGACCCTGCCGTGCAATCTGCGACATCGGCCACCCCGGCCAGGAGGAAACCCGCATGCCCAAGCTGTCCCGAAGCGCGTCCCTGCTGCGCGGCCTCTGCGGTCTCGCCTGCGGCGTGGCCCTCACCGTCGGCATGGCCCGCCACGCCGCCGCCGTCGAGATCGAATACTGGCAATACACCTTCAAGCAGCGCGTCGAGGCGATGGATGCCCTGATTGCCCAGTTCCAGAAGGCCAATCCGGACATCACGGTCAAGCACGTCAACGTGCCCTACGACAACTACCGCACCCGCATCGCCGCCGCCATTCCGGCCGGCGAGGGCCCGGACGTGACGCAGCTGTTCTACGGCTGGCTCGATGACTACATCGGCGCCAATCTGCTGCAACCGCTCCCCCCCGCCAGCTTCGACACCGCCGCCATCGACCGGGACTTCTTCCCCTTCGTGCAGGGCATGAAGGTGGAGGGCAAGTACTATGCGCTGCCCACCGCCGTGCGCTCGCTCGCCCTGTTCTGGAACCGCAAGGTGTTCAAGGACGCCGGGCTCGACCCCGAGAAGCCCCCCGCCACCCTGGCCGAACTGGTCGACATCGCCAAGAAAACCACCAAGCGCGATGCGTCGGGCAACCTGCTCACCGCCGGTATCGCGCTCGATACCGCAGGGCAGGATGTGCAGTGGATCCGCCAGGTGCTGGTCAATGAATTCGGCGGCGCCCCCTACAGCGCCGATCGCCGCAAGGTCACCTACAACAGCCCCGCCGGCATCGCCGCCGTGCAGTGGTATGTCGACCTGATCACCAAGGAGAAGGTGAGCGAACTCGGCTTCCTCACCGATGGCGTCACCGCCTTCCGCTCCGGCCGCGCCGCGATGACCATCGACGGCTCCTTCCGCCTCGGCGCCTTCGATGGCCAGAAGGGCCTCGACTACGGCGTGACCGAACTGCCCGGCCGTGACGGCGTGCGCTCGAACTTCGCCTCCTACTGGGTGAACGGCATCACCGCGAAGGCCAAGGGCGAGAAGCTGGCGGCGGCGGCGAAATTCCTCGCCTTCATCACCACCCCCGCCGCGATGCAACTCTGGATGGAAACCGTGGGCGAACTCCCCGCCCGCGTGGCCATCGCGCAGACCGACGCGGTGAAGAACCACCCGAAATACGGACCCTTCGTGCGCGGCCTGTCCTACGCGGTAGCCACCGACTTCGTGGACGAAACCATCCAGCGCAAGGTGATGATGGACCTCATCGACACCGTGCTGCTCAAGAAAACCCCGGTGGCCGAAGCCGTGGCCGCCGCCGCCAGCGAGGAGCAGAAGGTGCTGGATACCCGCAAGTAGCATGCAAGGCTGGTTTAGCGGCCTGACCCTCGCCAGAAAGCAGGCCGTCTGGGCCTGGGTCTTCCTGGCGGTGCCGCTGGCCTTCTTCACGCTGGTGCGATTCTGGCCGGCGCTGGATGCCTTCGCGCTGTCGCTCTCGCGTTGGAACCTGGTCGGCCCGCGCAAATACGTCGGGCTGGCCAACTACGAGCGCATGGCGGCCGATCCGGTGTTCTGGCAGGTGTTGGGCAACACCTTCGAATATCTTCTGCTCGGCCTGCCCGCGAGCCTGCTGCTCGCCTTCCTGGTTGCCTTCCATCTCGATCGTATCCAGACCGGCCAGGGCCTGCTCCGCGCGCTGTATTTCCTGCCGCATTTGACCACCGCCACCGCGATGGCCTGGGTGTGGCGCTGGTTCTACCAGCCGCCGCCGGTGGGGCTGCTGAATGCCTGGCTCACCGCCCTCGGCTTCGCCCAGCAGCCGTTCCTGCGCTCCACCACCCAGGCGCTGCCCGCCGTGCTGGTGCCGGCGATCTGGGCGGCGCTCGGCTTCCAGGTGGTGATCTTCATGGCCGGCCTCAAAGCCATCCCGCGCAGCTACTACGAAGCCGCCGAGATCGACGGCGCCGGGTCCTGGCAGATCCTGCGCGAAATCACCCTGCCGCTGTTGCTGCCCAGCCTGGTGTTCCTCTTCATCACCACCTCCATCGGCCTGCTGCGCATATTCGATCTCGTCTACAACATCACTGCCGGCGGCGAGGGCGGCCCGCTGAACGCGACGAAGCCGCTGGTGCTCTCGATCTATCAGAGCGCCTTCGGCCGGATGGACATGGGCTATGCCTCCGCCCAAACGGTAGTGCTGTTCGTCATCCTGCTGGCCCTCTCGCTGCTGCAAATGCGCCTGCTGCGGTCCCGCCCATGAAGATCATCCGCCCCGGCCGAATCGCCGCCTTCACCGTGCTGTTCCTCGGCGGGCTCGTCATGATCACGCCGCTGCTGTTCATGCTCGCCACCTCGCTCAAAACCGGCGGCGAGGTCTACGAACTCGCCTTCCTGCCGCGCGAACCGACGCTGGACAACTACCTCGAAATCCTTACCCACTCCCGCTTCGGCCGCTGGTTCGCCGTCTCCCTCACGGTCGCCACCATCTCCACCCTCTCGGTGCTCTTTTTTGACAGCCTGATCGGCTACACCCTGGCGAAATTCCGCTTCCGCGGCCGCGGCATCGTGTTCGTTGCCATCCTCTCCACCCTGATGATCCCCACCGAGATGCTGGTCATCCCCTGGTATGTGATGGCGAAATCCATGGGCTGGCTCGATACCATGTGGGGCATCATGTTCCCCGGCATGATGAGCGGCTTCGGCGTGTTCCTGATGCGCCAGTTCTTCCTCGGCGTGCCCGACGAACTGATCGACGCCGCCCGCATCGACGGCCTCAACGAATTCCAGATCTTCTGGCAGGTGGCCCTCCCATTGGTCGCCCCCGCCCTCTCGGCGCTCGCCATCTTCGCCTTCCTCGGCAACTGGACCGCCTTCCTCTGGCCACTCATCGTCACCACCAGCCCGGGCCTCTACACCGTGCCGGTGGGCCTGGCCTCGCTGTCCGGCGAGTTCCAGACGGACTGGGAGATGATCATGACCGGCGCCAGCATCGCCACCATCCCCACGCTGCTGGTCTTCATCGTCCTGCAACGCAACATCATCAACGGCATCATGCTGACCGGCTTGAAGGGCTGACCATGCGCGATTTCTCCACATTCCCCGCGCCCGAATACAAGGACACCGTGCTCGCGCCGCTGTTCGAGGGCTTCAAGCGCCACCATCGGGACCACCTGATGGCCATCCACCACGCCCACGGCGTCATGCTCGCCGAGCGCGGCCTGCTCAAGCCCGACGAACTGCGCGCCATTCTCGCCGCCCTGCATGACGCCACCGCTACCCTTGATCCCGCCACCCTCACCTACACCGGCGAGCATGAGGACTATTTCTTCTGGCTCGAATCCCAACTCCGCGCCCGCCTCGGCCCCGACCTCGCGGGCCGCCTGCACACCGGGCGTAGCCGCAACGATATCGACCACACCATCTTCAAGATGTCGCTGCGCACCCGCCTGCTCGCGCTCATCGCCCGCCTCGAAACCCTGCTCGCCACCCTCCTCGCCCGCGCAACCGAGGGCGCCGCCACCCTCGTCGTCGCCTACACCCACGGCCAACCGGCCCAGCCCACCACCTTCGGCCATTATTTGGGCGCGCTGATCGAGATGCTCCTGCGCGATGCCACGCGCCTGCTCAACGCCATCCTCACCGTCGATCGCTGCAGTATGGGGGCGGCGGCCATCACCACTTCCGGCTTCGGGCTCGATCGTGCCCGAGTAGCCGATCTGCTCGGTTTCGCCGCCGTGCAGGAGAACGCCTACGGCTGCATCGCCGCCGTGGACTACCTCGCCGAACCCTACGCCGCCCTCAAGCTGCTCTGCCTCGGCCTCGGCCGCTTCGTGCAGGACCTCAATATCTGGACCGGCTTCGAGACCGCCCACCTCCAGGTGCCCGACGCCTTTGTGCAGATCAGCTCCATCATGCCGCAGAAGCGCAACCCGGTGCCGGTGGAGCATCTCCGCCTGCTCCTCTCGCTGGCCGCCGGCCGCGCCGACGCCATCCTGCTCACCCTGCACAACACCCCGTTCACCGACATGAATGACGCCGAGGGCGAGGTGCAATCCGCCGGCTACGAGGCGTTCGACACCGCCGAGCGCGCCCTCGTCCTGCTTGAAGCCTTCATGGCCGCCATCCAGGTCGACGAAACCAAGGTACGCCAGCACATCGCCGAAAGCTGCATCACCATCACCGAAGTGGCTGACTCGCTGGTGCGCGAGGAAGACATTTCCTTCCGCCAGGCCCACGAAGTCGCCAGCCACCTCGCGCGCCGCATGATCGCCAATCGCGAAACCCTCGCCACCCTGCCGATCACAGCCTTCACCGCCGCCTTCGCCGAAGCCATCGGCCGCCCCCCCGCCATGGACGAAGCGCGCTTCCGCACCATCGGCACCCCCGAATACTTCGTCGCCGTGCGCACCATGACGGGCGGCCCCGCGGCCTCCGCCATGGCCGCCAGCCTCGCGCGCTACACCGCCGACCTCGCCGCCGTCAGCGCCACCCGCCGCGCCCACGAAGCCCGCGTGGCCGCCGCCGCCGCCGAACGCACCCGTCTCGTGACGCCCGCCTGATGGCAAGCGTCACGCTCCGCGGCATCCGCAAGGATTTCGGCCGCACCCAGGTCATCAAGGGGATCGACCTCGCCATCGAGGACAAGGAATTCGTCGTCTTCGTCGGCCCCTCCGGCTGCGGCAAGTCCACCCTGCTGCGCCTCATCGCCGGCCTGGAGGACGCCACCGCCGGCGACATCCTGATCGGCGGCCGCACGGTGAACACCGTAGCGCCGAAAGACCGCAACATCGCCATGGTGTTCCAGAACTACGCCCTCTACCCGCCCATGACGGTGGCGCGGAACTTGGGTTTCGGCCTGCGCGCCGCCCGCCTCCCCGCCGCCGAGATCGACCGCCGGGTGAACGAAGCCGCCGCCATGCTCGGCCTCGAAACCCTCCTCGCCCGCCGCCCCGGCGAACTCTCCGGCGGCCAGCGCCAGCGCGTCGCCATGGGCCGCGCCTTGGTGCGCGATCCCCAGGTGTTCCTGTTCGACGAACCTCTCTCCAACCTCGATGCCCAGCTGCGCAACCAGGTCCGCACCGAAATCAAGAAGCTGCACCAGCAGATCCGCACCACCGCAATCTACGTCACCCACGACCAGGTGGAGGCGATGACGCTGGCCGACCGCATCGTCCTCCTGCGCGACGGGCGGATCGAACAGGTCGGCACGCCGACGGACCTGTTCGAGCGCCCCGCCAACCGCTTCGTCGCCGGCTTCATCGGCTCGCCCGCGATGAATTTTTTCCCCGCCCGCCTCGATGGCGCCGAAATCGTGCTCCCCTGGATGCGCCTGCCCTGCCCGCCTTTCGCCACCGCCCCCACCGACGGCCGCATCACGCTCGGCATCCGCCCGGAGGACTTCCTCGCCGGCACCGATACCCACGCCGTCCCCGAGGCCTGCCGCTTCGAGGCGCAGGTCGGCGTGGTGGAACCGATGGGCTCCGAATCGCTGCTGGTCATCAACGCCGCCGGCACCGACATCCAGGTCCGCCTCATCGGCCGCGCCTTCCCCCAGACCGGCAGCACCCTCGGTTTCGCCGTCAACCCCGCCGAACTGCACGTGTTTGACGCCGCCACCGGAAATACCCTCAGGCGCTGAGCGGCTCGAACCCAGCCCCGATCCGCCCGAACACGTTCTCCGCGGTGAAGTGCCCGGCCGCCACCAGCCAGCCGTTCTCCCGCGCCAGCGCCGCGATCCGCCCCCGCGTCACCACCGCCGCCGCCTTGTCCATATCCGCGCGATGGCACCACTGCGGCACCGCGATCTGCGCCGGATTGTGCCAGGTATCCCCGGCGATCAGCAGCCCCTCCCCCACCAGCACCGCCTGGTGCCCCGGCGTATGGCCTGGCGCCGCGATCAACCGCACCCCCGGCAAAACCTCCCTTTCCGCCATCACCAGCCGCCCCGCCGTCGCCAGCGGCGCGATGCACCGCCCGACCGCCTCGACATGATGCGCCAGCCCCGCCCCCGGCCCCGCCCAATGCGCCCACTCCGCCGCCGCCACATGAAACAGCGCATTGGGCAAATACGGCGCCCAGCCGACGTGATCGACATGCAGATGGGTAAACACCACCTCCGTCACCCGATCCAGCGACGACCCGGCCCGCGCCAACTCCCCCGGCAGATCGCCGAGCAAGCCAGGAAAGTACCCCACCTCCGGCCCCATCCCGCAATCCACCAGCACATCGCCATTGCCGCCCCGCAGCAGGAACGGCCCGAACCTGGTGCGAAACTCCCCCCCGGAAAACCACCGCGCCGCCACCTCCGGATGCGCCGCCAAATCCGCCTCGGGAAACGAATACCCGCACGCCGCCGGTGCCGGCGCACAATCCGTCAGCGCCACCACCCGTATCCCCGCCACCTCGACCGATCGCATTCCGCCCTTGCCCCGCCCGCCACTCCGACGCAGCATCCCCCCGCCACGCCGATCCGGGAAGAGAGAACCTGCCATGGCCCACCCCATCACCCGCCGCGCCGCCCTCGCCACCGCCACGCTCGCCGCCCTCCCCGGCCGCGCCCGCGCCGAACCGGTGCAGATCGAATACTGGCAGTATTTCTTCAAGGAACGCGTCACCGCGATGGACGAACTCATCCGGCGCTTCCAGGCCGCCAACCCCGGCATCACCGTCAAGCACACCACCTTCCCCTACACCCAGTACCGCACCAAGATCAGCGCCGCCGTCCCGGCCGGGGAAGGCCCGGACGTGCTGCAACTCTACTACGGCTGGCTGCGCGATTTCCGCCGCGGCAACCTCATCAGCCCCCTGCCGGCCGACCTGTTCCCCCCCGCCGACATCGAGCGCGACTTCTACCCGATGGTGCGCCAGATGCGGGTCGGTGATGCCTACTACGCCCTGCCCACCGCCGTGCGCAGCATGGGCCTGTTCACCAACCGCCGCCTGCTCCGCGAAGCCGGGCTCGACCCCGATACCACGCCCGCCACCCTGGATGACCACGTCGCCATCGCCCAAAAACTCACCCGCCGCGACGCCGCCGGCAACCTCACCACCGCCGGCACCACCATCGGCCTACCCTCGCAGGACTCGCACTGGTGGCGCGAAGTCCTGGTGCGCCAGTTCGGCGGCACCCCCTTCAGTGAGGACTACCGCGAGGTCCGCTACGGCACCGAAGCTGGCGCCGCCGCCCTGCAATGGTACGCCGATCTCCAACTCAAACACCGCGTCGCCGAAGCCGGCTTCATGACCGAACCCGCCCCCGCCTTCCGCGCCGGCCGCGTCGGCCTGCTGGTCAACGCCTCCTTCCTCGTCGGCGCCCTGCAAGGCACCAAAAACCTCGATTTCGCCGCCGCCGAACTGCCCGCCCACCACGGCATCCGCGCCAACTACGCGTCCTACTGGGTCAACGCCCTGGTCGGCGGCCGCAACACCGCCAAACGCGACGCCGCCGCGAAATTCATCGCCTTCATCACCACGCCCGAAGCCATGGCCCTCTGGACCGCCACCACCGGCGAACTCCCCGCCCGCCCCGCCGCCGCCAACCTCCCCGCCATCCAGGCCGACAAAACCCTCGCCCCCTTCGCGCGCGGCCTGACCAACGCTTACGCCACCGACTTCGTCGACGAAGACGCCCAACGCGCGGTGTTCGTAGCCATGCTGGATCGGGTGCTGCTCAAGGGGCAGTCGCCGCTCGAGTCCGTGCGAGAGGCGGCGGCGGCCGAGCAGGCCATCATCAGCGACTACTATAAGAACCTTTAGGGCAAGCAAGGCTCCGCCGGCAAAGGGCCGCAGGCCCTTTGATCCCGTTACTGCTCGCGGCTGAAACAGCAGCCTTCAGGTGATCACGCGGTCCTTGCTTGCGCCGCAGGCATTCAAATCTGCGAAAACGCCGCACTTCGCTCGGGTGATACCGATTTGATGGGCTTCGCCAGTCTCCGCACGCGAGTTCTCGCCCTCAACTGAAGGCCATCGCCCCAGCCGCGAGCAGTATCGGGTTCTAAGGGCCTGCGGCCCTTAGCCGGCGGAGCCTTGCTCCCCTACTGCTGCAAATCGATATCAAACGTCTCCAAAACCCGGCAAGCCGTCAGATACATCCCGATCGACAGCACCAACTCCACCATCTCGCCGGGCGAAAACATTGCCGCCGCCGGCTGGAACGTCGCGTCCGAGGCCCGCACGTTGACGATCAGGTCATCGGTGAACCGCAGCACCACACGTTCGCGCTCCGAGTAAGGCCCGGCCTCGATATCCCCCGCCAGTCCGGCGATCTTGTCGTCCGGCACCCCCACACGGCGCGCGATGATGGTATGCGCCCGCACCTCGTATTCGCTCTTCAGCGTCATCCCGATCCGCAACATCACCAGTTCGCGCAGCACCGGATCGAGCGATCCTTCCCACCGCAGCGCGTCGGCCATCCGGGTAAACGCGTCCCCCACCCGCGGCGCGTGGGCCAGCATGCGATGCAGGTTGCGCCCGGGCCGGCGCAGCATCATGTCGCGCGCCAGCCAGTGCGCGGTTTCGGTATCGACGTAGGGAATGCGGGCCATCCGGTTCTACTCCACGGTCAGTTCATGCGGCGTGTACATGCCATCCTCGCGCGGCGTGATGCGCAGGCCCTTGCGGGTGGCGAAGATGGAGAGTTGGCGGTGGGTGGCAATCACGCCCACGTCGTCGCGCACCCAGTGCTCCATTGCCTCCGCCTCCATCGCCCAGCGCTTGTGATCATCCATGGTCAGGATGGCGGCCTTGATGAGCCGGTCCACCTCGGGGTTGGAGTAGTGCTGGTTGTTGGACGGGCCGAGCCCGGCGGCGGGATCGGGCGTGGGCGCGACGGCGGCGAAGGAGGGCAGGATCTCGCCCATCCCGGTGCCGGCGCTTTGCAGGTAGAACGGCCAGATGCCCTTGAGGCGCTCTGTGTTGAATTGCGAACCAGGCACCAGCACGATCGACACCTTCACCCCCACCCGCGCCAGCATTCCCGCCACCGCCTCGCAGGTTTCACGATCGCGCAGGAACAGCTTGTTCGGGCAATGCAGGGTGGTGCCGAAGCCACGCGGATACCCCGCCTCGGCAAGCAGTTTCCTGGCGCCGTCGGCATCGAACGCCACCGGCTTGAGATTGGGGCTGGAGCCCAGGTAGTGGTCGGGGAACGCCTGCGCGGCCGGTTCGGCCAGCCCGTCCAGCACGCGGGCGATCAGCGCCTTGCGGTCGATCGCCATCGAGACGGCCTTGCGCACCCGGATATCGGCGAACGGGTTCTTCTCGGTCGGCTGCCCGGCCGCGTCGGTAATGCCGGCCGCGGTGGGCGCGAAGCTCGGCAGGAACATGATCACCCGGTCCTGCGCGCCGACGAACACGTTGATGTTGCCGCGCCGCTTGAGCTGCTCCACATCCGCCGGCGGCACGTTGATGATTACGTCCACATCGCCCGCCAGCATCGCCGCCACCCGCGCCCCTTCGTCGGGGATGGGCCGCAGCAGCACGGTATCGAACGCCGGCTTGCCGCCCCAGTAGCCATCGAAGCGGGACACCACGGTGCGGGTGTTCGGCACCCGCTCGACGAAGCGATACGGCCCGGTGCCGATCATCGCACTGCCCTGGTTGAACGGCTCGCTCGGCAGGTCCACCGCCTCCTTCTTGGTCATGAACAGGAAGGAGATCTCGGCCGGCAATATCGGGTCCGGCCCGCGGGTGCGGATTTGCAGCCGCAGCGGATCGAGCACGCGAACTTCGGCGATGGAGCGGGTATAGCGCTTGAAGCCGTAGGGCACATTCAGCCGCTCGATCCGGTCGAGGCTGGCCTTGGCGTCCTCGGCGGTGAACGGCGCCCCGTCATGCCAGGTCACGCGGGGGCGCAGCACGAACTCCCAGGTATCATCCGCCACCGTTTTCCATGACAGCGCCAGGCCCGGTTGCAGGCTCATGTCCGCCCCGCGCCGGATCAGCCCGTCGAACATGTGGTGGCTGACGGTGGCGTTGAAGGTGCTCAGGAACCCGTGCGGATCGAGCGTGGTGGCTTCCTGGAACTGGGCGAAGCGCAGCGTTTCGGCCCGTGCCGGCACCACCGCCAGCAGCAACAGCAGGACAAGCCGTGTCATGGCGTTCATCGCGTTTCTTCTCCCTCGGCAGTCTTGCCACGACATTGAACAAGACGGGTTGGAATTTCCAGCCCCGTCCTCCAATGATGCGCCAATACTGCAACCGGGGAGACCGCATGGCCAAACCAGCAAGCGTGGTGCGCGGCCAGTGCGTCTGTGCCGCCGTGCGGATCGAAGTCGGCTTCCCCGCCGTGTGGGCCTGGCATGACCACTCCAAAACCACCCAGCACGCCCACGGCGCCGCCTGCGCCACCTATATCGGCTGCTGGCGCAGCAAGATCAGCATCACCGAGGGCGCCGACGTCATCACCCGCTTCGAGGACCCCGCCACCAACACCGCCCGCAGCTTCTGCGCCCGCTGCGGCACCCCGGTGTTCTACGAACGCGGCCACAGCCCGCAGATGGTCAACCTGCCGCGCGCCCTGTTCGCCAGCCGCACCGGCCGCGAACCGCGCTATCACGTCCGCTTCGAGGAACGGCCGGACTGGGCCTATGCCGGCGAACCGCTCTCCCCCCTCAAGGGCTACCCCGGCGTGCTGCGCACCCGCGCCAGCAAGCGCAAGCCGCCGGATTTCTCCGATCCCGCTTGACCCGCCCCCCGCGCCGCCGCATGCCGTGCTGGACACGCTGATCGAAACCTCCACGGGAGCCGACTGATATGGACATCAACGGACAAGCCGCCCTCGTCACCGGCGGCGCCTCGGGCCTCGGCGCCGCCACCGCCGCCGCCCTGCAAGCCGCCGGCGCCCGCGTCACCCTGCTCGACATCAACCCCGCCGCCGTCGAAGCCGCCGCCGCCCGCACCGGCGCGCTCGGCCTCGTGTGTGACGTGGCGGACGCTGACTCCGCCGAAGCCGCCATCGCCCAGGCCGCCGCCGCCCACGGCCCGGCCCGCGTGCTGGTCAACTGCGCCGGCATCGGCACCGCCGGGCGCATCGTCGGCCGCGACGGCCCGCTCGGCCTGCCCGCCTACGAGAAGGTCATCCGCGTCAACCTCATCGGCACCTTCAACATGCTGCGCATCGCGTCGCACGCCATGAGCACCCTGGAACCGATGGCCGACGGCGAGCGCGGCGTCATCATCAACACCGCCTCGGTGGCCGCCTATGACGGGCAGATCGGCCAGGCCGCCTATGCCTCATCCAAGGCCGGCGTGGTCGGCCTCACCTTGCCGGCCGCCCGCGAATTGGCCCGCTTCGGCGTGCGGGTGATGACCATCGCCCCCGGCCTGTTCCTCACCCCGATGCTGCGCAGCCTGCCCGAGGAAATCCAGAAAAGCCTCGGCGACTCCGTCCCCTTCCCGCAGCGCCTCGGCGCGCCGGAGGAATACGCCGCACTCGCCATGCACATCGTCGCCAATCGCATGCTCAACGGCGAAACCATCCGCCTCGACGGCGCGCTCAGGATGGCCCCCCGGTGAGCTTCACCACACGTCGCCCCGTTCTGATCGAATGGGGCGACTGCGACGCGGCCCAAATCGTGTTCTACCCGCGCTACTTCGCGATGTTCGACGCTGCCACCCAGTTCCTGTTCGCGCAGGCCCTGGGCTACCGCAAACCGGCCATGATCGCCCGCTTCGGCATCATGGGCATCCCGATGGTGGACACGCGGGCGAAATTCCACGCCCCGTGCAGCTTCGGGGATGATGTGGTGATCGAAAGCCAGGCCGTCCGCTTCGGCCGCTCCAGCTTCGATGTGCAGCACCGCCTGCTGCGCGGCGACACTCTCTGCGTCGAGGCCTGGGAAACCCGCGTCTGGGCCGCGGCCGACCCCGCCGACCCGCGCCGCATCCGTGGCGTGCCCCTTCCCGCGGAAGTCATTGCCGCGCTCTCCTGACACGCTGGCAGATGGCGCCCGCCTGTGATGATATCGCCGCCATGACCCACAACCCCTACGCCCCCGGCACCACCGCCTACCCGCGCGACATGGTCGGCTACGGCCGCAACCCGCCCGATCCGCGCTGGCCCGGCGGCGCCCGCCTCGCGCTGAACATCGTCGTCAACTACGAGGAAGGTGGCGAAAGCAACGTCCTGCACGGGGACCCGGGCAGCGTCAGTTTCCTCACCGAGCACATCACCACCCCCAAAATGGGCGAGCGCAACCTCACCGCGGACAGCCTGTGGGAATTCGGCAGTCGCGTCGGCTTCTGGCGGCTGTGGCGCCTGCTATCCGGCCGCAAACTCCCCGTCACCTGCTTCGCCGTCACCATGGCGATGGGCCGCAACCCCGAGGCGGTAGCGGCGATGCGCGAGGCCGGCTGGGAAATGGCCACCCACGGCCTGCGCTGGAACATCGACCCGCCGGCCGACGAAGCCGGCGAGCGTGCCGAAATCCTCCATACCCTGGCACTCCACGAGTCCCTCTGCGGCGAAAAGGCGGTCGGCTGGTACAACCGCTCCAGCGCCCGCACCTACCGGCTGCTGAGCGATATCGGGGCCATGCTCTACTTCGCCGACAACTACGCCGACGAACTGCCGTTCTGGGCCGATGTGGCGGGCAAACCCGAACTCTTCGTGCCCTACACGCTGGAAGCCAACGACATGCGCTTCGCCACGCCGATGGGCTTCGGCGACGGCGACGAATTCTTCACCTACCTGCGTGACACCTTTGATGTGCTTTACCGTGACGGCGTGGAAGGCCGCCCCCGCATGATGAGCCTCGGCCTGCACGGCCGGATCACCGGCCGCCCCGGCCGCACCGCGGCGCTGGAACGCTTCCTCGACCACGTCGCCGCCCATAGCGGCGTGTGGGTGGCCACCCGCGCCGATATCGCGCGGCACTGGCGGGCCAACTTCCCGCCATCCGGCCCACTCCTCACCACGTGGTAAGCCGCCTGCCCTTCATCGCCCTCCTGCTGGCGACCACCGCCGGCATGGAGGCGCTGTTGTGGCAGGCCCTGGGCAGCGAGATCTGGCTCGCCGCGCGCCTCGCGATGGCGCTGCTGTTCCTGCCCATCGCCATCTGGCTCGGCATCTGCGTCGGCAATGCCATCCCGGGCTTCCTCATCCTCGTCCTCGCCCGCCGCGCCGCCCGCATCGTGCTCCCGGTGACGGGGGACATCGAGCACGCCCCCCTCACCCTGCGCACCGCTATCGCGGTCACCGTGCGCAACGAGGATATCGCTGCCGTCATTGACAACCTCACCGCCCTGCTCGCCGGCCTCGATGACCCCGCCCATTTCGCCGGCTTCATCCTATCCGACACCCAGGACCCCGCGCTCGCCAGCGCCGAGGCCCTCGCCGCGCAAGGCCGCCCCGTCACCTATCGCCGCCGCAGCCGCAACACCGGCTTCAAGGCCGGCAACGTGATGGAATTCCTCGATCATCACGCCGAAGGCTTCGACGTCACCCTCATGCTGGACGCCGACAGCACCATGGCGCCTGCCTCCGTGCGCCGCCTCGTCCGCATCATGCAGGCCGATCCACGCATGGGCCTGGTGCAGCACCTCACCGCCGGCCGCCCCGCCGAGGCCGCCTTCGCGCGGCTGTTCCAGTTCGGCATGCGCTCCGGCATGCGGGTCTGGTCGGTCGGCCAGGCGCTGTGGCAGGGCCGGGCGGGACCGTACTGGGGCCACAACGCCATTTTCCGCAACGCCCCGTTCCGCGAACTCTGCCGCCTCGACCCATTGCCCGACGGCAGCGTGATCCTCTCGCATGACCAGGTGGAGGCCGCCCGCCTCGCCGCGGCCGGCTGGGGCGTCGCGGTGTGGGCCGAGGATGCCGGCTCCTATGAGGCCAACCCGCCGGCGATGCCCGAATTCCTCCACCGTGACGGCCGCTGGCTCGCCGGCAACATGCAGTACCGCCACCTCATCGTGCTACCCGGCTTCACCGTGATGGGGCGCTGGCAACTGCTCCAGGCCATGCTGCTGTTCGCCGGCGCGCCGCTCTACGCGCTGATGTTCCTCCTCGCCGTCGCCCTCGCCGGCCACGGCGGATCGCGCGGCGCCCTCGTCAGCTTCGCCCTCGCCTGGGCGCTCACCCTCTACGCTCCGAAATTGCTTGGCTACCTCGAAACCCTGCTGTTCCCCACACGCCGCGCCGCCTATGGCGGGGGATGGCGGTTCCTGGCCGGTGCCTTGGCCGAGACCCTGTTCACCCTGCTGCTCGACGCCCCCTCCTACATCAGCAAA
Organism: uncultured Rhodospirillales bacterium; assembly: GCA_903845065.1. Taxonomy (GTDB): domain Bacteria; phylum Pseudomonadota; class Alphaproteobacteria; order Acetobacterales; family Acetobacteraceae; genus CAIYPH01. The sequence continues at coordinate 35,911 of CAIMWH010000152.1, forward strand.
TCCCTCGCCCTCTTGCGGCTCATCCTCGGCGCCAAACCCGGCTGGCTGCCGCAGAACCGCAGCGCCCGCGGCGTGGCCTGGGGCGAGGCGGCCCGCCTGTTCTGGCCCCACACCCTAATCGGCGTGGTAACTTTCGCCGCCCTGCTGCGCGCCGATCCCGGCCTCGCGTTCCTCGCCTTCCCCTTCGCCGGCGGCCTGCTGCTGGTGATCCCGTTCTGCGTGCTGACCGCCTCCCCCCGCGTGTCCGCCTGGCTGCGCGCCCGCGGTGTGTGCGCCATGCCCGAGGAAGTGTAGGCTGCGGGCCGCAAACCCCCAGGCCAGGACGACCGCCGTGCAGCAACCCAACCCTCCTGTCATCATCGCCGGCGCCGGCATCGGCGGCCTCACCCTGGCGTTGAGCCTGCACCAGATCGGCGTCCCCGTCCGCGTATTCGAGAGCGTCGCCGCCATCCGCCCCCTCGGCGTCGGCATCAACCTGCTGCCCCACGCGGTGCGCGAACTCTGCGAACTCGGCCTGGAGGACCGCCTGGCCGCCATCGCCATCCCCACCCAGGAACTCGCCTACTACTCCCGGCACGGCAGCCCCATCTGGCGCGAACCGCGCGGCCGGGCAGCCGGCTACCGCTGGCCGCAATTCTCCATCCACCGCGGCGAGTTGCAAATGCTCCTGCTGGAAGCCGCCATCGCCCGCCTTGGCGAAGGCGCCGTGCGCCTCGGCCACCACCTCGACGGCTTCGAGCAGACCGAAACCGGCATCACCGCCCATTTCGCCGAACGCGCCGGTGGCCCGCGCCGCCACACCGAAACCGGCAGCCTGCTGGTCGGCGCCGACGGCATCCACTCCGCCCTGCGCGCCACCTTCAATCCCAACGAGGGCGCGCCGATCTGGAACGGCGCCATCCTGTGGCGCGGCGTCACCGAGGCCGCCCCCTTCCTCACCGGCCGCTCGATGATCATGGCCGGCCACGAATTCCAGAAATTCGTCGCCTACCCGATCTCCCGCCCCGCCTTCGACCAGGGCCGCGCCGTCATCAACTGGATCGCCGAACGCAAATTCGCCCCCGACCACGCCTGGCGCCGCGAGGACTGGAACCGGCCGGGCCAACGCGCCGATTTCCTGCCCCAGTTCGAGGACTGGCGGTTCGACTGGCTGGACGTGCCGGCCGTCATTCGCGCCGCCCGCTACATCTACGAATTCCCCATGGTCGACCGCGATCCGCTGCCGCGCTGGACCCACGGCCGCACCACCCTGCTCGGCGATGCCGCCCACCCGATGTACCCGATCGGCTCCAACGGCGCCTCCCAGGCCATCATCGACGCCCGCGTGCTCGCCCGCGAAATCCAGTCGCGCGGGCAAACCCCGGCCGCACTCGACAGCTACGAGGCCGAACGCAACCCCGCCACCGCCCGCATCGTGCTGGCCAACCGCGCCAACGGCCCGGAGAAGGTGATGCAGATGGTGCAGGAACGCGCGCCAGACGGGTTCGCCGCCATCGAGGATGTGCTGAGCGCCGCCGAACTGGAGGAAGCCGCCGCCGGCTACAAACGCCTCGCCGGCTTCGACAAGGACGCGCTGAACACCCGCCCGCCGCTGATCAGCGTGGGCTGAACAGCACCGCCGCCCCCGCCGCCTCGGCCAGCCGCCCGCCCGGCACGGCGCGGCCGATCCCGCGCGCCTCGACCGCCGCATTGCCGTCATCGGTACGGATCACCACCCCCGCGATGCAGGGCAGGCTGGAGCAAGCCATACCCGGGAACACCGCATCGAGCGCATCGGGCGGCAGGATGCGCACCTTCCCCGCCGGCAAGCCGAGCGCATAGCCTCCGACCGGATCGGGCGTCACCGGCCGCCCGGCCACCCGCGACAGCAACGCCGCCAGCACCGCCGGCTCCTCGGCCACCAGCACCACCGCCTCCAAAGCGACGGCATGGTTGGGATGCACCATCTCGGACGCCCGCCATACCAGGTCCGGCGTGAGGTGGCGGATCAACTGCAACCGCGGCACCGCATCCGGGAACGGCAATCGCTCGAACCGCGCCAGCCCGCCATCGGTCGGCCGCGAGGTCTCAGCCACCGCCACCTCCAGCCCCGCTCGCGCCAGCCGCGCCTGCGCCGCCATTGCGTCATCCATCGCGAGGCTCAGGATATGCGCCCCCTCGTACCGCGCGATGAACCCCTGCAACGTCCGGCTCGGCTTGGCCGCATCGATCACCGCGAGCAGTTCGACATAGCCCTGCCCCAGCATCGCGCACCGATTGCCCGTCCCGGTCGGCACGCCCGCGCCATCCGCGTGGCGGGCCAGCGGAGTGATCTGGAACCCCAACGCCTCCCACGTCGCCGCCGCCGCATCGAGATCAAGCACGGCGAGGGCAACGTGGTCGAGTCCCGTGGTGCTCACGGAGCGGTTTCGTAGCGCGCGATGAACCAGTCCGTGGGTTCGGCGGCGGCATCGTCATACCACTGGGCCACCAGCGGGCTGTGGCGCACCGCATCGCAATAGGCGCGGGACGCCGCACTCAGATCCGGCGCATAGGTCAGGAACCGCGCCACCACCGGGGCATACATCGCATCGGCCAGATTGAACGTCGCGCCGAACAGATACGGCCCGCTGGCGCCGAAGCGCTCCCGGGTCTCGGCCCAGATCGCCTCGATCCGCGCGACATCGGCCAGCACCCCGTCATTGCGGCAGGTGCCGGCGGCGCCGGGGCGGAACAGGCTCATCGGCATCGCCATGCGCAACTCGCGGAACCCGGCATGCATCTCGGCGCTGATCACGCGGGCATGGGCCCGCCCGGCGGGATTGTCCGGCCAAAGCCCGGGGGCCTGCTCGGCGCAGTATTCCGCGATGGCGATGCTGTCCCATACCCGGTTGCCGGCGTGTTCAAGGTAGGGAACCGTGCCCCCCGGCGAAACCGCGCGCACCGCCGCCGTGGTGCCGCCGGCGAGCGGAATGCAGATTTCCTCGACGTTCAACCGCGCCAAGCGGACGGCCAGCCAGCCGCGCAGCGACCACGAGGAATACCGCCGTGTGCCAATGTAAAGCCGATCCGCGGACATGCCGGTCTCCCAGAAAAAATACGTAGAACTACGTGGCTTGCGGCTCCAGCACACCGTCCTGTTAGGCCGCCGTCAACCCATGGCGCGTATCCAGGCAAGGTGTTGCCGCGCAAGGAGCCGCTCCGATGTTACGATCCCTCCGTCTGACCGCCAAGCTGGGCCTTTGTGCCAGTGCCTTCATCATCCCGATCGCCTATCTGCTGTTCCTGCTGGTATCGGCGCAGAATACCGTGATCCGCTTCGCCGGGGCGGAACTGGCGGGCGCGCGCTACCTCAAGGTGCTCGGGCACACCCAGGTGGAACTGGCGCGGGCGGCCCTCGGCGGCGCGGGGCAGGGTCCGGCGCTGACTTCTGCGGTGGTGGGCGCGGATGCCGCCTATGCCGACGCCACCGGCACCGAGGGGCTGGCAAGGGGCACCGTGGTCGCCCTTGAAGGCGCGGTCGGCGCCACCCAAGTCACCGCCGCGCGTGGGCAGTTGCACAAGCTGATCGGCCGGGTGGGTGATACCTCCAACCTGATCCTCGATAACGTGCTGGAGAGCTACTACCTCACCGACGCGGTGCTGAACCGCATGCCTGACCTGGTGGACCAGGTGGCCGATCTCGCGCTGCTGCTGCGGGTGGCGGGGAGCGACCCCGGGGCGCGCCAGCAACTCGATGTCGCGGTCGGGCGGCTCGACAGCGTGCTGGAAGGCCTCACGGAATCGTTTGCCTCGGCAATCGGCGCAAATCATGACGGCACGCTGCGGGTGGCGCTGGAAGCCCGGGCGGCCGGGCTGAAGACGGTGGTGTCCGAACAACTCGCCACCTTGCAAAAGGGCAACCACGCCACCTTCGATGCCGCCGGGCTGCTCGGCCAGATCGAGTCGGTGCAGGTACGCGGCGGGGTGGAACTGGAACGCCTGCTGGCCGACCGCACGGCGGCGGAAATTCGCGCGCAACTCACCGAAACCGGGGTTACCGCGCTGCTGTTCCTGCTGGTGGTCGGCATGGTGGTATGGATCACCGTGCGGCAGGTGACCTCGCCGCTGAACGCCCTGGCCGGGGCGACGCAACTAATGGCGGCCGGTGATCTGGACGCCACATTGCCGACGCCGCGCGGCCGGGATGAGGTGGGCCGGTTGGTTATCTCGATCAGTGCCTTTCGCGATGCCTTGCGGCGCAGCCGGGCGCTGGAGGCCGAGTCGGCCACCGCGCACCAGATCCAGCTGGTGCGCTACGAGGCGACCACCACCTTGGCGCGAGATTTCAACAACGTGATCAGCGGCCAACTCGCCGAGGTGGCCGCCGCCGCCGATATGCTGCGCGATACCGCCACCGGCATGACCGATCGCGCCGGGCGCGCCAGCACCCGGGCGGCCGAGGTGCAGGAGCAGGCCGATACCGCGACCCAGAACGCCAGCCTCGTCGCCGCCGCTGCCGAACAACTGGCGGCATCGAGCCAGGAAATCGCTGCCCAGGTGGAGCGCTCTGCCACGGCAACGCGCAACGTCGCCAGCCAGTCGGCGGTGGCGCGCGGGCTGGTCGACGAACTCACCCAGGTGGTGATCGGTACCTCCCAGGTGGTTGATTTCATTGCCGGGATCGCCGGGCAGACCAACCTCCTCGCACTGAACGCCACCATCGAGGCGGCGCGCGCTGGCGATGCCGGCAAGGGCTTCGCGGTGGTGGCGCAGGAGGTAAAAACTCTCGCCACCCAAACCGCGCGGGCCACCGGGGATATCGCGGCGCGCATCGAGGCGGTGCGGCAATCCGCCGGACGGGCGGCGGAGGTGATCCGCGGCGTGGCCGACATGGTGGGCGAGGTTGACCATTCCGGCGCCGCCATCGCCGCCGCGGTGACGCAGCAGGGCGCAGCGACCGACGAGATCAGCCGCAACGTGCAGCAATCCGCCCAGTGCACCGGCGCGGTGTCGGACAGCCTGGGCGCCGTGCGGATGGATGCCGATGACACGCGCGGCACCGCCGAGGGGCTGCTTGGGTCCGCCACCGAGCTTTCCGGCAAGGCGGCGCTGCTGCGCGGCGAGATCGAGGAATTCCTCACCGCCATGGGCGAAGCGTCCGATCGGCGGCTGTATCCGCGGCGCGAGATCACCCTGGCGGTAACCCTGGAACGCCCCGGCATGCCGGCGGTGAACGCGCGGCTGATCAATTTGTCCGCCGCGGGGGCTGCGCTGCACACCACGTTGGCCGCCCCGGCGGACACCATGTTGACACTGAGTGGACTGATGCCGGCGCCCATCGCCGCCCGGGTGGTGACCCAGGCGAACGGCATGCTGCATCTGCAGTTCCGCCAGGATGCGGCGGGGCGGGGGGAGCTTGAACGCTATCTGCACAGCCTCGGCCACGCCAAAGCGGCATGATGCCGCCGGGCGCCTGGCTCAGCGCAGCCAGGCGCCGACGAAGGAGGCGGGCGCCAGGAGCAGCCACGCCCAGATGAACGCCGAGACCCAGTTGGCGAACTGGAATACCAGGATCGGCATCTCGAAAATGCCGCACAGCAAAGGGATGGTGGCGCGCAACGGGCTGAAGAAGCGGCACAATGCCACACTCATCGCGCCCCAGCGGCGGAAGAACCGCTCGCCACGCGGCAGCCACTCCGGATGGCGGGAGAGCGGCCAGACATGGCGGGCGCGATCCTTCATCCGGTAGCCGATGGCGTAGGACACCCAGTCCCCCAACCCGGCGCCAAGGCTGACGGCGAGCCAGATCGGCATGAACTCGATACCGCTGGCGCCGATCAGGGTGCCCATCGCCAGCATAATGGTGATGCCGGGCACCACCATGCAGACGAAGGCGAGGGCCTTGAGGAACCCCAGAATGAAGGCGATCGGCACCGCGTAGGCGGCATGATCCTGGAGGAAGGCGATGACCGCGTTGGCGGCGTCCTGTATCACCGGATCAGGCGTCGGCGATGCGGAGGAAACCCCCGGTGGCGGGCGGATCGGCGGGTGCGGCCTCGATCCCGCTGACGCGGGCATGTTGCGGACCGGTGTGGCAGGCGGCGACGAGTTGGTCGACAGCGGCCGCCTCGCCCGAAACCAGCGCCTCCACCCGGCCATCGGCGCGGTTGCGCACCCAGCCGGTGACGCCCAGCGCGGTGGCCTCGGCCATCATCCAATCGCGGTACCACACCCGCTGCACCCGGCCGGAAATGAAAAGATGCAGTGTTTTCATCACGCGGCGGTCAAGGACAGGAACCGGCCGGCAACCACGATATCGGAGCGAACGCGGGCGCGGCGGATCACCGCCTCGTCATCGGCGCCCCAGAGTTCCTCCTGGAACAGCTCGTCCAGCGCCGCAATATCATGCGCCGCCCCGGCATCGAGCGCGCCGTCCGCCACCGCGAGCGCGAGCACGAGGCTGCCGAGAGCCGGCACCGCGATGCCGAGGCCGGCGAGCCGCAGCGGCCCCTGGGCGGCAACCGCACCGGCGAGCTCGGCCAGCGCATCGGGGTTCTGCGGGATATGGACGATGCCGGCGGTGACGGCGAGGCGGGCGCCATAACGGGTCTCCGCCCAGTCGAGCCATGGCTGCCAGCAGATCGCCTGCCGCGCCGCCAGCCCCTCCGGCCCGTCAGCGCGGTAGCACAGCAAGTCACTCTCGGCGTAGCGCACGAGTTCGAGGATGACGGGCTCGGGGTCGGGCGCGATACGCTCCTGTGCGGTGCCGGCGAGGCGGGTGAGCGGCACGTCGGCGTAGCTCATCTCGCCGCCCTTGGCGCCGCCGGCAGCCTGCCATTCGGCCGCGATGGCCTCGGCGAGCGGGCGCGACCCCACCAGCAGCGGGGCGCCTCCGGGGACGCGCAACGGGCGGCCGTCAAGCTGAACCCCCCAGCCGGTGGTCTCCGGTGCGATGGCGGCGGTATCCCAGAAGCGTTTCATCGTATTCCTAAGGTGAGCGGCGCAAGAGCGGCGAGGGCGCACAGGCATCGGTGGCGGTGATCAAGGCGGGGCGCCCGGTGGCGGGCGGGTCGGCGCTCACTTTGGGATCCTGCCAGGTTCCTTCAAGCTTCAGTGGCACCGCGGTGACGCCCTGCGGGTTGGCCCCGGCGCCAGTGCGCAGGTAGCTGCGGACCTGAAGCTGCATGGTTTCCTCGGTGAGGTTCACGCGGCCGGCCAGGGTGCCGAACAGGCGGGCACTGTCGAGCCCGGCCTGGGTGACGGTGACCGCGCCCTTGGCGGCTTCGAGCGCCAGGGTGAGGCAGCGCAGCCGGGTGCGCGCGCCCTCCACCCGATCATTGCCCGAACGCATGGCGCGCAGCACATCCAGCATGGTGCCGTGGGCGAGGCGGGTGTCCAGTTCGCCATCGGTGAGCGACAACGCGAGGCGCCCGCCGGTGGCGCCGGCGAGTTCGTGCCAACTCGCCCCGCTGGCCTGGAAGTCTCCGTCGAGGTCGATCTTGCCAACCGCCACGCCGGGCACGCCCCAGGCCGCCAGCGGGGCGCGGATATCGACCCCCTGCGCCTTGGCGGCAACGACGACGGTGGCGACCGGCTGGCGCGCATCGAGCGCCAGCCGCAGTTCGGCGCGCCCGCCGCCGAGTTCGGCGGAAATCGGGTTGGCCACCAGCCGGCCATCACTCAGCACCACCGAGGCCGCGACGTCCCGATAGGCGGCGCCACCGGCGCGCAGGGTATCGACGCTGGCGCGGAAATCGGCGTCGATCAGCTTCAGGCCGTCGAACGGCACCGGGGTATCGGGCAGCATGGTCTCGCTGCGGCGTGGCACAGTGGGCGCGACGGTAACATCGGTGCGCGGGCGCGGCTGGCGGCGGATGGACGGCGCCTCCTGCGGCTTGGACTCGTCCCAGGCGGCGAGGATGCTGTCGAGATCGAGCAGGCTCGATTTCAGCATGGTGCGCACGCGGGGACGCTCGCGCAGGGCAACGGCGATGTCCCCGGATACATCCCCCTGCGGCAAAGTCAGCACGATGTTGCGCAGGGCGGTTTCCTTGAGATAGCCGCCCTCCCCGTCCGTCAGTTGGCCGGCGAAGGCGATGGTGCGCAGCAGCGGTAGGCGGACCCCGATCAGCGTGGAGAGCAGGCCGAGATCGGGAATGCGGGCGCCAACGGCGATATCCATGCCCTTGGCCGCCACCGGATCGGCGATGGCGCCGCGCACCGCGAAGCTTGCACCGGCGGCTTCTATCGCGATATCAACGTTGTAGCCCTGCCCGGTGGGCGCGTTGGGCAGCAGCAGGATGGGCGGGCCGAGGGTGGCGCTGACGCGCAGCGGGCTGGAGGCGAAGGCGCCCTCGGCGGTGATCACCATGGGTTCGCTGAGGCGCGGCATTTCCATGCGCAGCGAATCGAGTGTCAGGCCGGGCGCGGTCTTCTCCAGGTTGGTGAACCCGCTCTGCACCAGCACGCCGGAAATATCAGGGTAGTCGCCACCGGTATCGAGCAGGCGGGCACTGGCGGTGAACCCATGCAGCGGCGGCACCCGCCACGGCAGCGCCCACGCAATCGCCCCCAAATCCGGCACGGCGGCATCGAGGCGCAGGGAGTAGCCCTTGAGTTCATTGGGGCGGGTGAGCGCCCCGGTGATGGTCAGCTTGGCGCCGCCGCTCTCGAAATTGGCGAACAGGCCCCAGGGCGTGCGGGCACTGGCGTCGATCAGGCGGGCCCAGGGGCCGGTCTGGGCGGCCATGTTGATGCGCTGCTTGCCGTAGAGGATTTCGGCGCTGGCGATCACCGGAGCATCGATCGCCGACGAGGTGAGGGACAGCCGGCGCAGTTCGGCGGTGGTAGCGCTGCCGGTCGCGCCGTCCCGCCAGGTGATGCGGCCATCGCGCACATGCACGGTGAGCAGCGCGAGGTTGGGGCTCTCGAAGGTGCCGGTGGGCCTGGGCGGCGCGGCCTGGGGCTGGTAGCGCCAGTTGGCGGCGCCGGCGGCATCGGTCTCGAACAGGATATCGGGCTTGATCAACGCGATACGGGCGATCACCAGGTGCCCGGTCAGCAGCGCCTGGGTGGCGAGTTCCACCGTCATCCGCTCGATGCGCACCATGTCCCCGCGCGAACCGCTGGGCATGTTGGGCAGCGTGACGTCATCGGCCTGCAAGGTGGGGGTGAGCGAGGCGGAAACCGTCAGCGGGCCACGGATACGCAGGTCCCGCCCCAGCACCTGACGCAGCGAGGTTTCGAGCTGCGCCTTGTAGCTGTTGGGATCGATCATCGCGATCAGCCCCACCACCGCCAGCACCGGCAGCAGAATGAACACGGCCGCGACCCCGCCGATCCAGATCAGCAGCTTGCGACTGACGCGATGGCGACGACGGCGACGAGACGACATCAGGTTTCCGTTTGAAACGCGGCCGATCTTAGCGCGGGAACGGCCGCCGCGTCATCCCGCCGTCGTTCATGCGCGAAGCGGCGCCTGGGTGGGCGGCTGGGTGAAGCCGAGATCGCGGAAACTCTGCACGATATGGGGCGGCAGCCGGGCCTCGATCGTCAGCGTACCCCCGGCGGGATGGGGCAGTTCAAGGCGCCTTGCGTGCAGATGAAGCTGGGCCGGGAAGCCGTCCACGATGGCGTTGTTGCGGCCGTCCACCTCGGTGCCGTACGGCGCATCGCCGAGGATGGGCGCGCCGAGCGCGGCACAACTCACGCGAAGCTGATGGGTGCGCCCGGTCAACGGCGAAAGTTCGAGCCAGGCGAGCTTGCGCCCGGCATGGTCCAGCGTGCGGTAATCGGTGATGGCCTTGGCCACATCGGTGTCGTACTCGCCGGCCACCGCCACGCGTTCGCCGCGGAAACCCTCGATGCGCACGAGATCGACCTCGATGCGCCCCTCGGTGGGCACCGGGCGGCCGACCACGATGGCCCAGTAGGTTTTCTTCACCGCGCGGGTGCGGAAAGACGCCGCCAGCTTGGCCGCCACACCCGGCGTGCGCGCCAGCAGCAGCACCCCCGAGGTATCGCGATCGAGCCGATGCACCAGCCGCGGCCGGTGATTGGCGCCAAAGCGGAACGCATCGAGCATGCCATCGAGGTGATGCACGATGTTGGGGCCGCCTTGCGTGGGCAGTCCGGGGGGCTTGTCGATGACGATGACGTGCTCGTCGCGGTAGAGCACCATCCGCTCGGCTTCCTTGATGCCGCGCTCGTCGATCACCGGCACCGGCTTGGGCGCCGGCGTGGCGACCAGCGGCAGCGGCGGAATGCGCAGCGTCTCGCCTGGTTGCAGCCTTGTATCGGCATCGACGCGCTTGCCCTCCACCCGGATCTGCCCGGTGCGGCACAGCTTCTGCACCGCGCCCTGCGTCAGGCCCGGGAAGTGGCGGCGGAACCAGCGGTCGAGCCGGATATCGGCCTCGTCCTCGGTGACGACGGCGGTGGTGACGGAGGTGGTGGCGAGGCTCATGCGCCCTTCTCCTGGCGAAGTTTTGCCCAGTAGGCCAGCCGCTTGGACACCTCGCGCTCGAAGCCGCGCTCGCGCGGGCGGTAATAGGTGCCGCGCGCCATGCCATCGGGGAAGTAGTTCTGGCCGGAGAAACCATCCTCCGCGTCATGGTCGTAGGCGTAGCCGGACCCGTAGCCGAGGTCCTTCATCATGCGGGTGGGGGCGTTGAGGATATGCATGGGGGGCGTCAGGCTTCCGGTCGCGCGCGCGGCGCGCGTTGCTTCGCCGAGTGCGACATAGAGGGCGTTCGATTTGGGGGCGGTGCCAAGATACACCACGGCCTGCGCGATAGCCAGTTCGCCCTCGGGGCTGCCCAGGCGTTCGTAGGTCTCCCATGCCGCCAGCGCCTGCGTCAGCGCCGCCGGATCGGCCATCCCGATGTCCTCGCTGGCAAACCGCACCAGGCGGCGGGCGATGAAGCGGGGGTCCTCGCCACCAGTGAGCATGCGGGCGAGCCAGTAGAGGGCGCCGTCGGCATCGGAGCCACGCAGGGATTTATGCAACGCGGAGATGAGGTTGTAGTGCTCCTCGCGATCCTTATCGTAGAGCGCGGCGCGGCGGGCCAGCAGGTCCGCCAGTTGCATCGGGTCGAGCGGTTCGGTGTCCGCCGGGAGAGCCGCGAGTTGCTCCACCATGTTGAGCACATAGCGGCCATCGCCATCCGCCATGGCCCGCAACGCCGCGCGAGCCTCTTGTTGCAGCGGCAGCGCCCGGCCGATCTCGGCCTCCGCACGAACCAGCAGGCGCTCCAGCGCCTCGTCATCCAGCCGCCGCAACACCAGCACCTGGCAGCGCGACAGCAGCGCACCATTCAACGCGAAGGAAGGGTTCTCGGTGGTGGCGCCCACCAGCGTCACGGTGCCATCCTCCACCACCGGCAGGAACCCATCCTGCTGCGCCCGGTTGAATCGATGGATTTCATCGACGAACAGCATGGTGCCCTGGCGCGGCTGGCCGAGGATGCCCTGGCCGCCGTTGCGCCGGTTGCGTGCCTCCTCGAACGCCTTCTTGAGATCGGCCACGCCCGAGAAAACTGCAGACAACTGGGTGAAATGCAGCCCAGCGCGCGCCGCCAGCAGCCGCGCGATGGTGGTTTTGCCGACGCCCGGCGGCCCCCACAAAATGAGCGAGGCAAGCGACCCGCGGTCAAGCATGCGGGTCAGCGAACCTTGCGGGCCGACGAGATGATCCTGGCCGACGACTTCGTCCAGCGCCTGCGGGCGAAGCCGGTCGGCGAGCGGCTTGGGCGCGTCCGTTTGCATGGCGCTGGTATAGGCGGTGAGGCGCGGGCGGACTAGTCGGCGGCGGCGGCGATCGCGGCCGGCCGCACATGCGGGCGCATGACGAACAGCAGCAGCAACGGCGGGATGACGACGAAGGTCATCATGCGGAAGTCATTGTTGTAGGCGATGATTTGCGCCTGCCGGTTGATCATCGTGTCGAGCAAGGCGGCACCATGCGCGGTGGTGGGATCGAGCAGATGGGACACCGCGTCATGCCCCTGGAGCATGCGATCGAACGGGGTGATGTTGGCGCCGATATCGGCATGCGAGGCCTGTGTGTTGCGCACCAGCATGAGCGAGGTGATCGACACGCCGACCGCCTGGCCGATGCTGCGGCAGAGCGACTGCAGCGAGGTGGAGTACGGCCGCAACGCCGCCGGCAAAGTGGTGAAGGCCATCACCGTCATCGGGTTGAACACGAAGCCGATGGCGAAGCCCTGCGCCATCAGGGTGAGCATCATCTGGGTTTGCGAGACGTCCGGCGTCCAGTAGCTCATGGAATTGAAGGCAGTGCCGAGGATGAGCAGCCCGACCGCCATCAACTTGCGGTGGTCGATGACATTGGCGAGGCGGCTGGCCATCTGCATGCCGATGATGGTGCCGAGGCCGCGCGGTGCCATCGACATGCCGGCGGTTTCAACCGGGTAGCCGGCGAGGGTTTCCAGGTAGGGCGCCATCAGCGACGAACTTGCGAGGAGGAGGGTGGCGGTGAAGAACACCATCGTCACCCCGCAGACGAAATTGCGGTCCTTGAACAGTCCGGGCGGCAGGAATGGTCGTTCGGCGGTGAACATGTGGATGATGAAAAGATAGAGCCCGAGGCCCGCCAGCACGGCCTCCACCATGATTTCGCGCGACGAGAACCAGTCCTGGTTCTGCCCACGATCCAGCATGAGTTGCAGCGCCGCGACACCGGTGGCCAGCACGGCGAACCCGGTCCAGTCGAAGCGCATTTCGGCGCGGGGCGCGGCTTTGGGCAGGAATATCAACAGGCCGGCGACGGCGAGGATGCCGAACGGCAGGTTCACATAGAACACGTAGCGCCAGTTGAACCACTCGGTGAGATAGCCGCCGAGAGTGGGGCCGGTGATGGGGCCCACCATCACCCCCATGCCGAAAATCGCCATCGCCTGGGCGCGCTTCTCGAACGGGTAGATGTCCAGCATGGTGGCCTGCGACAGCGGCACCAAGGCGGCGCCGCACATGCCCTGGAGAAAGCGGAAACACACCATTTCCTCCAGCGTATCCGCCATTCCGCACAGCAGCGAGGCCAGCACGAAACCCGCCATGCAGACAACATGGAGGTTCTTGCGGCCAAAACGCTGCGCCATCCAGCCCACCGGGGCCGTCATGATGGCGGCGGCGATGACGTAGGAGGTCAACACCCAGGTGATCTCGTCGGCGCTGGTGGAGAGCGAGCCCTGCATATAGGGCAGCGAGACGTTGGCCACCGAGGTATCGAGCGCCTGCATGAGGTTGCCCATCATGACGCAGACGGTGATCAGCGTGCGGTTGGAGACCTTGGGGGCGATGGACATTCCCTGGCGACGATTCTCGCGATCGTTGAGTGCCCGGTTAGTGTGACGCGCCGGTGACAGCGCGTGAAGTGCGTCACACGGTGGGCATCACCGCGTCCAGCGTATGCTGCCGCATCAGGCGCTTGGTGGTGGCAAGCGCGGTGCCGGGGAGTGCTGCCAGTTCGGTGGCGGTGCGGATGGCGGCCGGCAGCAGAGAATCGGCGTCCTCGACGCTGTCGAAATAGCCGGCGGTGACCGCGCTTTCGGGGTCGTAGAGATGGGCCAGGATGGCGGCCTTGGTGAGCGCCCGAGGGTCAAGCCGCGCCTTCAGGAGTTCGACGGCGAACACCGGCAGCGACATGCCGATCGCCGTCTCATTGGCGCCGATCTTGTAGGAGCCACGCGTGCCGATGCGGATGTCGCAGGCCAGCAGCAGAAACACGCCCATAGCGATGCAATGCCCGGTGCAGGCGGCCACCACCGGCATGGGGAAGCCGTAGAGCCGCATCGCGAGCCGCCCGCCCGATTTCACCAGCGCCGTCACCTCCTCCCGCGGGCTGGCGGCCATCATCTTGAGGTCGAACCCGCCCGAAAAACGCTGCGCCCGCCCGGCCAGCACCACCGCCTTCGCCTCGCGCTCCGCCCGGTCGAGGCAGGCGTTGAGCGCGGCGACTAGTGCCGGATTCACGGCATTTGCCTTGCCGTCATCCATGGTGATCACGGCGATGCCGTCGGTAATGGTAATGGTGGCGGGCATTTCAGGCTCCGTATGAAAGGGGTCAGCGGCTTTCGGCGCGGGGGTCCAGCCAGTCGCGCAATCCGTCGCCGAGGAAGTTGAAGCCCATCACCACCGAGAGGATGGCAAGGCCCGGGAAGGTGGCGACCCACCATTGCTGCACCAGTTCGCGCCCTTCGGCCACCATCGCCCCCCATTCGGCGGCCGGCGGCGTGACGCCGAGGCCGAGGAAGGAGAGGCCGGCGAATACCAGGATGGCGTTGCCGAGATCGAGCGTGACCAGCACGATCAGCGGCCCGGCGGCATTGGGCAGGATCTGCCGCAGCAGCACCCGCCCCGGCCCGGCGCCGCTGGTTACCGCCGCCTCGACATATTCGAGCGCACGCTGGGAGATCACCAGGCTGCGGGCGAGGCGGGCGAATTTCGGCCACCACACCACCAGCATCGCGATCATGGTGTTGAGCGTGCCGATGCCGAGCGCGGCGGCGATCGCCATCGCCAGGATGATCGGCGGGAAGCAGAAGACGAGGTCGGTCACCCGCATCAGCGCCTCCTCCGCCCAGCCGCGCGCATAGGCGGCAGTGGCGCCGAGCAGCGTGCCGAAGGCAGCGCCCAGCAGCACCACGCCGAAACCCACCAGCAGCGAGACCCGCGCGCCCCAGATCACCCGCGACAGCACGTCCCGCCCCAGCGCGTCCGTGCCGAGCCAGTGGGCGGCGGAGGGCGGGCGCAAACGACCGGCGACGTCGACGAAATTCGGGTCATAGGGCGCGACCCAGGGCGCAAGCAGCGCCAGCAGCAACCAGGCGAGGATCAGGCCGGCACCGGCCACCGCGATCCCGTAGCGCCGGGCGAAGCGGCGCCCCGGGGCCTCTTGCACCAGGATCAGCGTCTCGCTCATCGCTTCACCGTCCGCGGGTCGAGCACCGCGTAGGAGAGATCGACCAGCAGGTTCACCAGCACGAATTGCGCGGCGACGATGACGGTGATGGCGAGAATCGCCGGGAAGTCGATCGCCACCGCGGCGCGGAAGGTGTAGCGGCCGAGCCCGGGCCAGGAGAACACCGTCTCCGTCATCACCGCGCCGGCCAGCAAATTGGCGAAGGCCAGGCCGCCCAAGGTCACCACCGGCAGCATGGCGTTGGGCAGCGCGTGGCCGACGACGACGGCACGGCCCGGCAGCCCCTTGGCGCGAGCGGTGCGCACGTAATCCTGCCCCAGCGCCTCCAGCATCGCCGCCCGCGTGGTGCGGGTGATCAGCCCGAGCGTGGAACTCGCCAGCACGATGGCGGGCAGCACGAGATGGGCGGCGGCATCCCAGAAAGTCTCCCAGTCGCCACCCCGCGCGGAGTCGAACAGCAACAGCCCGGTGACGGGGGTGGGCGG
>CAIMWH010000153.1 GCA_903845065.1 uncultured Rhodospirillales bacterium
CGTGCTGACCGCCTCCCTCGGCGGCGATGGCGTCGTCCGCCGGGACCTCCCGCTTGACCCCGACCAGGCCCGCGACGGCAAGCTGGCCCTCGTGGCCACTCCCGCCCAGCCCGCCGCCGCCACCCAGGCGCCGAAGCCGCCCGCGCCCCGCCCATAGCGGCGCGCGGGAGGGCCATGCCCTTCTCGCGGTTGCACAAACCCCTATTTACATGACATTGGCGGCGTCCCGACGCCCCACCCCTCGCCGTTCAAGCCGCTCGATCCCCGGAGCACGCCCGTCATGAGCTATCGCCCGTACCAAGATATCGAACGCCGCAAGTCCCGCCAGATCATGGTCGGCAACGTCCCTGTCGGCGGCGGCGCGCCGATCACCGTGCAGACGATGACCAACACACTGACCTCCGATGTCGATGCCACCGTCGCGCAAATTCTCCGCGCCGAGAAGGCGGGCGTCGATATCGTCCGCGTCTCCTACCCGGATCAGGAAAGCGCGCTGGCCCTGAAGGACATCGTCCGCCAGGTCAACGTGCCCGTGGTGGCCGACATCCACTTCCACTACAAGCGCGCCATCGAGGCCGCCCAAAGCGGTGCCGCCTGCCTGCGCATCAACCCCGGCAACATCGGCAGCGCCGAGCGGGTGCGCGAGGTCATCAAGGCCGCGCGGGACAACAACTGCTCCATGCGCATCGGCGTCAACGCCGGCTCGCTCGAAAAGCACCTGCTGGAGAAATACGGCGAGCCCAACCCGGAAGCCCTGGTGGAAAGCGCGCTCGAACACGCGAAAATCCTCCAGGACCATGATTTCCACGAATTCAAGATCAGCGTGAAGGCCTCCGACGTCTTCCTCGCCGTCGCCGCCTACAACCAGCTCGCCGAAGTGTGTGACCACCCGCTGCACATCGGCATCACCGAGGCCGGCGGCAAGCGCACCGGCACCGTGAAGTCCGCCATCGGCCTGGGCAACCTGCTATGGGCCGGCATCGGGGACACCGTGCGCGTCTCCCTGTCGGCCGAGCCCGAGGAAGAGGTCCATGTCGGCTGGGAAATCCTCAAATCCCTCGGCATCCGCCATCGCGGCGTGAAAATCATCTCCTGCCCCTCCTGCGCCCGCCAGGGCTTCAACGTCATCGAGACGGTAGCCAAGCTGGAGGAACGCCTGGCCCACATCGAAACCCCGCTCTCGCTCTCCATCATCGGCTGCGTGGTGAACGGCCCCGGCGAGGCGCTGATGACCGATATCGGCGTTACCGGCGGCGGCTCCGGCCGTCACATGGTGTATGCCGCCGGCAAGACCGACCACACCGTGAACGGACAGAGCATGATCGAGCACATCGTCGAACTGGTGGAAGCCAAGGCGGCGGCGCTGGAAAGCGAAAAGCGCGCGGCGAAGCAGGCGGCCGAATGAGCGACCTGCAACCCGTCCGCGGCACCCGCGACCTCATCGGCGAGGACGCCCGCCGCCACTTCCACGTCATCGAGACTGCGCGGCGCGTCGCCTCCATTTTCGGCTACGACGAATGGTCCACCCCGGTCTTCGAGGACACCCGCGTCTTCGCCCGCGGCCTAGGTGACACGTCCGACGTGGTGATGAAGGAGATGTACACCTTCCCCGATCGCGGCGGCGAAAGCCTGACGTTACGACCGGAAGCCACCGCCGGCATCTGCCGCGCCCTGGTCACCAACGGGCTCACCCAGTCGCTGCCGCAAAAGGTGTTCTACGCCGGCCCGATGTTCCGCTACGAGCGCCCGCAGAAGGGCCGCTACCGCCAGTTCCACCAGATCGACGTGGAAGTGCTGGGCAGCGATTCCCCCCTCGCCGATGCCGAGGTGATCTCCTGCGGCTGGACCATCCTGCAGGAACTCGGCGTCTCCCAGGACACCGTGCTGGAACTCAACACCCTGGGTGACCGCGAAAGCCGCGATGCCTACCGCGCCGCCCTGATCGCCTATTTCTCCGATCACAAGGCGAGCCTCTCCGAAGACAGCCTGGCCCGCCTGGAACGCAACCCACTCCGCGTGGTCGATTCCAAGGACGAAGGCGACAAGCGCATCGTGCAGGATGCGCCCACCATCCATGCGCACCTCACCCCCCCCGCCGC
This sequence comes from uncultured Rhodospirillales bacterium, assembly GCA_903845065.1. Taxonomy (GTDB): domain Bacteria; phylum Pseudomonadota; class Alphaproteobacteria; order Acetobacterales; family Acetobacteraceae; genus CAIYPH01. The sequence continues at coordinate 2,100 of CAIMWH010000153.1, forward strand.
CGCCTTCTACGACAAGCTGCAGGAGCACCTCACCCGCTTCGGCGTGCCGTTCAAGGAGAACCCCCGCATCGTCCGCGGGCTCGACTACTACAGCCACACCGCCTTCGAATTCGTCACCAACCGCCTGGGCTCCCAAGGCACCGTGATGGGCGGCGGGCGCTATGACGGGCTGGTGGAGGAAATGGGCGGGCCGCACACCCCCTGCGTCGGCTGGGCCGCCGGCGTCGAACGGCTGTCGATGCTGATGCAGGCGCCCCCGGTAGCCCCCGCCTCGGTGGTGGTGATCCCCGTCGGGGACCCTGCCGAAGGCGCCGCGCTCGACGTGGTGCAGACGCTGCGTCACGCCGGCATCCGCGCCGAAATCGGCTTCCGCGGCAACGTCAAGCGCCGCATGGAGCGCGCCAACAAGCAGGGCGCCCGCGCCGCGATCATCCTCGGCGAAACCGAGATCGCCAAGGGCGTGGCGCAGGTGAAGAACCTGCTCACCGGAGAGCAGGCCGAAATGCCGATCTCGGAGCTGGCCACCCGCCTGAAATGAGCCTCTCCCTCAACTTCGACCGTATCGTCGACCGCGCCGCCGAGCTTGACGCCTTCCTCTCCGAGGGCGCCACCGGCGAGGCGTTCGTCAAAGCCTCGCGCGAACTGGCCGAAATCAACCCCATCGTCTCCCGCATCGAGGAACTCCGCGCCGCCGAACAGGCCCGCGCCGAGGCCGAGGCCATGCTGGGTGACCCCGACATGCGGGAACTCGCCGAGGCCGAACTCCAGGACCTCAAGACCCGCATCCCCGAACTCACGCTGGCCATCCGCGTCGCCCTGCTGCCGCAGGACGAGGCGGACGCCCGTTCCGCCATTCTCGAAATCCGCCCCGCCGCCGGCGGCGACGAAGCCGGCCTGTTCGCCGCCGAACTCTTCGCCGCCTACCAGAAATACGCCGCCCTCAAGGGCTGGCGCTTCGAGGTGATGGACTATGACGAGGCGGGCCAGGGCGGCATCAAGAACGCCATGGCCGAAGTGAACGGCCGCAACGTCTTCGCCCGCCTCAAATACGAATCGGGCGTCCACCGCGTCCAGCGCGTGCCCGCCACCGAAAGCCAGGGCCGCATCCATACCTCCACCGTCACCGTCGCGGTGCTGCCGGAAGCCGAGGAAGTCGATGTCCAGGTCAACGAAAGCGACCTGCGGATTGACGTCTATCGCGCCTCCGGCGCCGGCGGCCAGCACGTCAACAAAACCGAAAGTGCGGTGCGCATCACCCATCTCCCCACCGGCATCGTGGTGGCGATGCAGGAGGAGCGCAGCCAGCACAAGAACAAAGCCAAGGCGATGAAGATCCTGCGCGCCCGGATGTACGAGCAGCAGCGCGAAAGCCTCCACGCCACCCGCTCCGCCGACCGCAAATCCCAGGTCGGCACCGGCGATCGCTCCGAGCGCATCCGCACCTACAACTTCCCGCAAGGCCGCGTGTCGGACCACCGCATCAACCTGACGCTCTACAAGATCGACCGGGTGATGCAGGGCGACTTCGACGACTTCATCGACGCACTGACCGCCGAAGACCAGGCCGCGCGGCTCGCAGCCCAAGAGTGAGCGGCGCCAGCAAGAAAGGCGTTCTAACCTGAAGGCCATCGCCCCAGCCGCGAGCAGTAACGGGTTCCAAGGGGCCCCTGCCCCTTGGCCGGCGGAGCCTTGCTTAAAATGACGACCCTACGACAAACCGCCGAAACCCTGCGCGCCGCCGGTATCGACAACCCGGCCTACGAGGCCCGCCTCCTGCTCGCCCACGCCCTCGGCGTCACCCCCGGCGACGTTATCGCCCTGAACCGCCGCACCGATCCGGCAACCCTCGCCGCCCTCGTCGCCCGCCGGGTGGCCCGCGAGCCAATGGCGCTGATCCTCGGCCGCCAGGGCTTCTGGACCCTGGATTTCGAGGTCTCGCCCACAACGCTCATCCCCCGTGCCGACTCGGAATCCCTCATCGAAGCCGCCCTGGAGGCCTTCCCCGCCCGCGACGCCGCCCGCATTCTCGATCTCGGCACCGGCACCGGCTGCCTCCTCCTGGCCGCCCTGTCGGAGTTCCCCGCCGCCTGGGGCCTCGGGATCGATCTGGTGCCCGCCGCCGCCGCCCTGGCCGCCCGCAACGCCCACCTGAACGGCCTTTCCCACCGCGCCAATTTCCTGTGCGCCAGTTGGGACACCGCGATCGCCGCCCGCTTCGATCTTGTGCTCTCCAACCCGCCCTACATCCCCCACGCCGACATCGCCGGCCTGATGCCCGAAGTGGCCGCCCACGAGCCCGCCTCGGCCCTCGATGGCGGCGCCGACGGACTCGACGCCTACCGCACCCTGATCGCCGCCCTGCCCCGCCTGCTCACTCCAAACGGCGTGGCCGTCCTCGAACTCGGCATCGGCCAGGCCTCGGACGTGGCGGAATTGGCCGTTGCCGCCGGCTTCCCCCCCCCCGCCCTGCGCCACGATCTCGGCGGGGTTGCGCGCGCGATGGTGCTACGAGCGCCCATGACGCAGAATTCGTTTGGCGTTCGCGCGCCGTGCGGCTAGCTTCCAGGCACAGCGTTCGGCCCGCCGGTTTCGGCGGATCCGGCGTGCGCCTGGCGCCGCCGACTGCGAATGCCGAACGCGAACAGGAAAGCGCTTGACGAACCGATGAATATGAAACGCATGCGGGGTCGCGGAAATCGTGGTGGCGGCGGAGGCGGTGGCGGCGGAGGTGGCGGCGGCGGTCCGCCCCGGCACCAGGGCGGCGGCGGTGGCGGCAACATCCCGCTCAATCGCAACCACGTCTTTGACAGCCAGGGCCCGGACCTCCGCATCCGCGGCACCTCCCAGCAGTTGTTCGAGAAGTACCTGCAACTCGGCCGCGACGCGACGAGCGTTGGTGACCGTGTCATGGCGGAGAGCTACTTCCAGTATGCGGAGCACTATTTCCGCATCCTCAACGCCATGAACCAGGCCGCCCAGCAGCAGGGCCAGCAGCAGCAGAGCTACCAGCCGCGCCGCCAGCACCACTCCGAGGGTGGTGATGAGGAGCCGTCGGGCGAAGCCGAAGTGCAGCCCTCCGTCCATGCCGACCAGGCCGTGGTCGAAGTGCGGGAAATCCCCATCGCCGCCGCACCTCCGGAAGCCTGAAACCACAACACCCGCAAAGGGGAGGGAATGATGAGCACCATCCAGATCATCGGCGCGCCGCAGAGCAACTTCGTCCGCGTCGTGCGCATGGCCTGTCATGAAAAGGGCGTCAGCTACGATCTCGAGGTCGCCCGCCCCCATTCCCCCCCGGTGCAGGCCATCGCCGCCACCGGCAAAATCCCGGTGATGCGCCACGGGGAGGTCGCGCTGTGCGAAACCCGCGCCATCTGCGGCTATATCGATACCGTGTTCCCCGGCCCCAAGCTGATCCCGGCCGATCCGGTAAAGGCCGCGATCTGCGAGCAGTGGATGTCGCTCGTCACCACCCACATCGACAACATCTTGCTGCGCCAATACCTAGTCGCCTACTTCTTCCCCGGCACGCCCGACGGCTCGCCCGATCGCGCCCGCATCGATGCCGCCCTGCCGAAACTCGGCCCGGTGTTCGCCATGCTGGAAGCCGAACTCACCAAACACCCCTATCTCGGCGGCGATGAATTCACGCTGGCCGACATGTTCCTCTTCCCGCTGGTCAACTTCCTCCCGCGCGGGCCCGAGAGCGCCGAGCACATGAAGGCCTCGCCCCATCTGCAAGCCTGGTTTGACCGGGTGAACGCCAGGCCGAGCGCGGTGGCGACCCTGCCGCCGCCGATGCCGGGCCGCTGATCACCCGCGCCTTCGGATGAGTTGGTCCCGCCCCGGCAAGCGGGATGGCTATCACCACGGCAATCTGCGCCAGGCGCTCATCGACGCGGCCCTGGCGCTGATCGCCGAACGCGGCCCACAAGGCTTCAGCCTCGCCGAACTCGCGCGCGAAATCGGCGTCAGCCCCGCCGCCCCCTACCGCCACTTCCGCGACCGCTCCGCCCTGCTGGCCGAAATCGCCCAGCGCGGCTTCGAGATTTTCGAGGGCGAACTCACCGGCGCCTGGGATGGCGGCCGCCCCGAACCCTCCCGCGCCATGGTGCGCTGCGGCCGCGCCTACCTCACCTTTGCCCGCCGCCAGGCCGCGCTCTATGCCGTGATGTTCGAAAGCGGCCTGCCGATGGACGTTGACGCCGGGCTGCTCCGTGCCAGCGAACGCGCCTTCGGGGTGCTCGTCAGCGGCGCCGAAGCCCTCTGCGCCACCCTCCCGCGCGAACGCCGCCCACCGCCGATGATGGTGGCGCTCCACGTCTGGTCCATGGCCCACGGCACCGCCGCCCTCTTCCTCACCCACGCCAGCGGCCCCGGCCGCGTGCTGCCGATGGCGCCGGAGGACCTGCTGGAGGCCGGATTGCTGGTCTATCTGGCCGGATTGGGGCGCTGACCGGCCGCCAGAATCAGATCGCCAGGCTCCCGATACTCGAGCCGCCACACACAAACAGCGTCTGCCCGGTCACAAAACCCGCCCTGGCATCCGCGAAAAACATCGCCGCCCGCGCGATATCCGCGGGCATCCCCAGCCGCCCCACCGGGATATTCCGCGCCAGCGCCGCCTCGCGATCGCTGCCCTTCGGCACCACGTCATGAAACATCGCCGTCCCGGCAATCGGGCCGGGCGCGATGCAGTTCACAGTGATGCCATCCCCCGCCAGTTCCAGCGCCCAGGTCCGCGCCAGCCCGATCAACCCCGCCTTGGTCGCCGAATAGGCCGACCGCGTTTGCAGCCCCAGCGCCGCACGCGACGACAGCAGGATGATCCGCCCGAACCCCGCCGCCCGCATGGACGGCAGCGCCGCCTGCACCAGCAGCAACGGCGCCGCCAAATGCAGACTGGTCAGCGCATGCAGATCGGCCGGCTTCACCTCGGCCAGCACAGCCGGGCGAATAATCCCCGCGTTATGCACCACATGGCTCACCGCATGGGCGGCACAAACCTCCGCCGCCACCGCCCGCGTCGCCGCCTCATCCGCGAGATCAACCACCACGCCATGGAACCGCGGCCCGCGCGCCGCCTGGGGCGCACGATCCAGCGAAATCACCGTATAGCCAGCCTCCAGCATCGCGGCACAAATCGCCGCCCCGATGCCGGAAGCCCCGCCGGTGACCAGCGCCGTATGGTTCATCCCACCAAAGCAAGCACGCGCAGCGGGCTGCCCGAGCCGCCCTGGATCTTCAACGGCGCGCTGACGATCACCGCCCCAGTCGGCGGCAACTTGTCGAGGTTCGCCATGCACTGCAGGCCGTAACGCCCCTTACCGTGCATGAAGAAATGCGCCGGATACGGCGGCGTGAACGTATGCGCCTGCCCGGAATCGGTGCCGATGGTTTCCACCCCGAACCCGATCACATCGCGCTGCTCGATCAAGAACTGCACCGCCTCGGGGTTCGGCCCCGGCGTATGCGCGCCATCTTCCTTCACGTTGGCGTATTCAGCGCCCGACTTCTTCGACCAGTCCGTCCGCAGGAACACCCAGTTGCCGGCCGGGATTTTGCCGTGCTTGGCCTCCCACGCCAGGATCACCTCCACCGTCAGCACGAAATCGGCGTTCTCGCCGGCTTCCCGCGAACAATCGATCACGCAGGCCGGCGCGATGAAGTTCTTCGCCTCGATGGTATCGGTGGTGTTGTTCGGCAGGTCCTTGCCCGAAACCCAATGGATCGGCGCGTCGAAATGGGTGCCGGTGTGTTCGCCGCAGGAGAAGTTGTTCCAGTACCAAGCCGGCCCGCGATCGTCATAGCGCGAGATTTCCTCCATCCGGAACGGCGCGCACTGCCCGAAAATCGGCGGCAACGCGATGGTGGGGAACTCAGGCGAAAGCGTCTGGGTAAGATCGATCACCTTGATCTTGCCGGTCATCAGATCGGCGGCGAAGGCGGCGAGGCTGCTCATGGTAGGGTCTCCCTGGGTCAGTTGGCGGAAAGTTCGCGGGCCAGCGTAGCCGGGCTGTCGGTCCAGCGGTTCATCACGTCCTGGGCGATATCGCCCACGACGATCTCTTCGAGCCCCTCGCGCAACGCCCGCACCAATGCGGCGGCCAGCGCAGCCGGGCCAAGTTTCGGCGGCGGCACCGCCTGGTGCCACGCATCGTCGAGCGGCCCGACGAACGCGGTCAGCACCCGCAATGGCCGCAATTCATGGCGCAGACTATGGCTCAAGGACAACGCCGCCGCCTGCGCCGCGGCATTGGCGGCATAGCCCGGCAGCGGCGCGAGGGCGGCGATCGACAGTATATTCACCCAGGCGCAGGCCGCGTGCGTCCCGTCCCCGGCGCGCCCGCGCAGCACCGGCCCCAGCGCCTGCGCCAGGCGCATCGGCCCGAAATACGCCGCCTCCATTTCCTCCCGCGCCCCCACGGTATCCCGCCGGTCCAGCACGCCGCCCGGCCTTATATGCAGCCCGGTATTGATCACGATATCGATCCGCCCGCCAAACTCGGCGGCCACCCGATGCACGCTCACCGGATCGGTCACGTCAAGATCAACCACATCCCCCGCCACCGCCCCCTGCCCGGCAAACGGCTTCCACCCATCGGCAATCCCGGTGAACACCCCGGCCGCCCCCGCATCCAGCATCCCGCGCGCCACCGCTTGCCCGAAAGCATTGCGCCCATCGGTCACCAGCACGCGCCGGCCCCGCGGGTCGGCGGTGAATTGGCGCAACTGCCTGTCCGCTTCCATGTTGGGCGTATCCTGTTCCGGCAACGCCAGCATGACGCCCTGGCCGGACTTGTCGAGTGCCAGC
>CAIMWH010000154.1 GCA_903845065.1 uncultured Rhodospirillales bacterium
CCGATCTCAATCCCATGGTGGCCGCCGCGGCGGGGCCGGCGGTGAAGGCATCAAACTCGGCGGCGGCATCGAACAGACGGTGCGCGGACTGGCGCATTTTGAGGCCGGATGTGGCCATATCCTCTACCGTCTCGCGGAAATCCGCCGATATGCGGCCGCGCAGGATGGCTGGGACATGGGCCTCGGCCGCGATGTCGGCGGCGGCCACACGTGCGGACAGTGAATGGTCACCGGTGGCGAGAAACCGGTTGGTGGCATCGCGCATATCCAGCAGGGCAAGCTGATAGGCGCGGATATGTTCCTGCACCTCCTCCATCTCGGACGGCATCAGGTCCTCGAGGGTCAGATCGCGCCGCACCGCGCCGATATTGGTATCGAAGCGGGATTGCACGGTGAGGAACGTGGTGTCCCGTTCGGCCAGCATGGCGCTGCGCAGGTCCGCCGTGCGGCGGATCGCCGTGTCATAGGTGGCGAGACTGGCCTCGGCACGGGCAACGATGGCCCGCGCGTCTCCGGTGGCAGCCCCCGCGGTTTCGTGCAGTGCCTCGCGCACCCGCTCATGCTGGCGCCCGGCGCTGGCGAGCGAAAGGTTGACCCGCTCGGGCGTTTGCTGGAACCGCAACTCCAGCGCGGCAAGCTGCGCCACGCGGGCGGCCAACAGGGCGGTGCCGGTCTGGCTTTCCGCCTCATGCGCGGCCAGGGTGCGGTCGCCGAAGACCTTCAACTCGTCCAGGCTGCGGGTGACCGAGAGGGTCAGCAAGCCGACCAACGCCAGGGTTGCGGCGGAGGCGAGTGCGATCTTGGCGGCAATCGACAGGTTGCGCAGCACATTCATGTCCGTGTCTCCAAATGCCGGCGCATCTTCACGCGGAACGATTAAGCGCGAATGAATTGCTGGCTTGCCGAACCGGCGGGTTCATCCAGCGTTGCGCCGGGGGGCCCTGGACAGCCGCTACCGCCGGGGTCATGTCTCGGCGCGACACTGTTTTTCCCGGAGCCCCGCATGCTGTTCGATTTCGACACCCTTTCGCCGCAGGATCGCTACAAGCTTCTCGTCTCCACCGTCGGCCCCCGCCCGATCGCCTGGGTGGTGACGCAGGACGCCAGCGGGCTGGTCAACGCCGCCCCGTTCTCCTTCTTCAACGCTATTTCCGGTGACCCGCCGCTGGTCATCATCGGCATCGGCGGCCGCAAGCCCGGTGACGCCAAGGACACCGGCAACAACATCCGCGAAACCGGCCAGTTCGTCGTCAACATGGTGTCCGACGCCAACGCCCAGGCGATGAACGTCACCGCCATCGATTTCCCCGCCGGCGTCGACGAAATCAAGGAAGCCGGCCTCACCACCGTGGCGAGCGTGAAAATCAAGCCGCCCCGCATCGCCGAAAGCCCGGTGGCGTTCGAATGCGAGCGCTTCATGAACATCGACGTCGGCACCGACCGCACCCTCATCATCGGCCGCGTGCTGGCCGTGCATGTGCGCGATGACGCGGTGCTGAACGCCGAACGCTGCTACATCGACAACGAGAAGCTCGACCTCATCGGCCGCCTGCACGGCGCCGGCTGGTACAGCCGCACGCGGGACCGCTTCGACATGCCGCGCATCCAACTGGCGGACTGGACGCGCCGCACCTGATCCCGCGCGTTCTCCAGCCACTCTCCAACCGGTCGGTCGCCCTCATGTGGGGCGGCCTGCTGGTGGCCTCCACCGGCGACCAGGTGTTCGCGGTGGTGCTGTCCTGGAGCGGGGCGGCGGTGCTTGGCACGGCGTCCGGCTACCTGGCGGCCTTCCAGGTGCTCGGCATGCTGCTGGTCGCCCTGCTGTCGGGCGCCTGGGCTGACCGGGTGGAACACCGCCGCATGATGATCGTGGCGGACCTGTTGCGCTGCACAACCCTGGCCGGCGTCGCCGCCGCCTGGGCCATCAACGGCGCCCCAGTGGGATGGACGTTGTTCGCCAGCGCCTTCCTCATGATGGCCGGCATCGGGCTCTACCGCCCCGCCATGCAAACCGTGGTGCCCGGCATCGTGCGCACCCCGGCCGAACTGCCGGCCGCCAACGCCCTGATCGACACCTCCGAGCGCATGGCCCGCCTCGCCGGCCCCACCATCGTCGGCATGGCCTCGGCCGCCGCCCCGCTGACCGGGTTCGTGGTCTGGGCCGCGGCCGGCTTCGCGGTCTCGGCGGCAAGCAACCTGGCCCTGCTGCGCCGCGCGCCGGAGCGGCTGGCGGCCGCCAACAGCACCGGCGTGATCGAAGCAGTGGTCGGCGGCTTCCGCGCGCTGCGCTCCCACGCGCTGCTGTGGTTCATGCTGTGGGTGAACATGGTGATCAACGGCGCCTGGTTCGGCGCCTTCTTCGTCGGCCTGCCGCTCATCGTCGAACGTGCGGGCGTCACCGCGCCGGGCGGCGGCGGCGGGCTGGCCGCCTACGGCCTGATCATGGCCGGCTACGGCGGCGCCAACCTGCTGTCCACCCTGATGATGGGCAGCCTCGGCGTCGGCGGCATGTCCGGCCGGATGATCTTCCTCGGCAACTACCTCCTCGGCGGCGGCATCGCCGTGATGGGCCTCGCCGGCATGTTCCTGCACGGCCCATGGCTGTTCGCCTGCCTGTTCGCCGGCGCCGCCATCTCCGCCTCCGGCGGCCCGATGCAGGACATCACGGTGGCCACCATGCGCCAGATCCAGGTCCCACGCCGCGACATGGGCGCCGCCGTGCGCGCCTTCATGGTGGTGAACCAGACCGGCTCGCTCATCACCATGCTGGTCGCCCCCACCGCCTTCAACACCCTGGGCATCGCCCCCGCCGTGCTGGTCTGCGGCGCCGCGATCGGTCTTGTCGGCCTGATCGGCATGCGCCGCTTCGGCCGGAGAGGGCCGGTAGCGGCTACAGGAACAGCTTGAGGGTTGAAACCTTGCCGTCCTTGTCGCGCACCAGGAACTCCCCGCCACGCTCCGCCTCGCCGATCAACCCGTCATAGAGCTTGAGCGCGTTCTTGAAGACCTCGGCATAGGATGCCGCCTCGGTCTTGTCCTTGAGGTCGATCAGCAGCTTCATCGCCCGCGGCGACAAATCGAACTGCACGCGGCTCTTGCCGATGCTGCGAACATTATCGGCCGGGGCCAGGCTGCTCTGGGCATCCGAGAAACCGGGTATCGTTGTCGTGCTCATCCCGAACCCCTTTGGTTGCGGTTGAAGTAGAACGCTATAACCCACCCCGCGAACGGCCCACCGATATTCCATACGCGCTCCAGTGGCGCAAAACTGCCAGTCTGGAACCCGTAGATCGCCGAAGTCGCCAATGCCGCCAACAGGCCGGCCAGGACGATATATGTTACCCCATCACGAGTCCGGGACGTCCGGTAGTGGTCGATCGCAGTGATCTGGCGAACATCCATATCGTCGATGTGACGCCCGATTGCCGGCACGAATTTAGAACGCGAAGCCGCCTTCGCCCCTTTCGGGGCATTTGCAGGATGCATTTCGAACTTTCATACTAAACGTCCCGTAGCAGGCGACGCAGAGATAGCGCCGAACCGACGAGCAATTCAAGGGTAATTTATGAGGTCAATATCCTCATAAACCACCCCCCTACCCAGCCAGCCCCGTCAAGAACTTCGCCCGCGCCGTCGCCGCCTGCAGGATGAACATCTGGTCCGCCCCGCCCAGCACGAATTTCGCGCCCCAGCCGATATACGTCCGCGCCCAGGTCTCGTCGTAAATCCCGCCCATCCCGGCGAACTTGCCATGCTGTTGGCACGCCGCGATCACCGCCCGATACGCCGCCTGCACCCGCTCATGCCCGATCTGCCCGGAAATCCCCATATCCGCCGTCAGGTCCGAGGTCCCGATCAGCAGCACGTCGATCCCCGGCGTCGCCGCGATGGCGTCCGCATTGGCCACCGCCTCGGCGGTCTCGATCATCGCGATCACCAGGATCTCGTTGTTGATCTCCTCCTGCGCCTGCGCCACCCCCGGCGGGGCGAATCCGTACACCGCAATCCCGCCGCCCCACGAACGATGCCCGCGCGGCGGAAACCGCAGCGCCTGCGCCACCTTCTGCGCCTGCTCCGGCGTATCGACATGCGGCACCACGATGCCAAGCGCCCCGTTGTCGAGCGCCCGCGTCGCCTCGTCCAGCGCGTCGAAACACACCCGCACAATGGGCGTCACCCCGGTCGGCAGCGCCGCGATGCACAACTGCGTCGCCTCGTTGATGGAGAACGCGCCGTGCTCCATGTCCACGAACAACCAGTCGAACCCGGCCGCCTTGGCCAGCAACGGCGTCGCCACGGTGCGCAGCGCGCCGGCGCCGAACCCGAGTGCCAACTGCCCGGCCCGCAGCTTCGCCAGCGCGGTGTTCTTGAAAATCGCCATTGCGGCCTCCCCTGTTGTGGGGCGAAGCCTACGCCGCTTTCGCGTTGGTGCAATCCACCGGCCGTTGCGCTACAGAGCCTGAACCCTGGGAGAGAATGACCTGATGACCGCCATTCCGGCCTTCAATCCGCTCGACCCCGCCTTCATCGCCGATCCATACCCGTTCTACCATCGCCTGCGCCAGGCCGCCCCGGTGTGGCAGTCCCCGCTCGGCATGTGGATCCTCACCCGTCACGAGGACAGCGCGGCCATCCTGAAGGACCGCCGCTTCGGCAAGAACTACGTCGGCAACATCACCCGCCAGCACGGCCCCGAAGCCATGCTCGAACCCGCCCGCGCCTCGCTCGGCCGCACCATGCTAGTGCTCGACCCGCCCGACCATACCCGCCTGCGCGGCCTGGTCACCAAGGCCTTCACCGCCCGCCGCGTCGAAGACATGCGTCCCCGCATCGCCGCCATCGTCGACCAGTTGATCGATCGCGTCCAAGCCCAGGGCCACATGGATGTAATCTCCGACTTCGCCCACCGCCTGCCCATCATCGTGATCTGCGACATGCTCGGCATCCCCGAGGAGGATCACCAGCAGTTCTTCGAGCAATCCCGCGTCAACGGCCGCCTGATCGACCCAGTGCCGATGACCCGCGAGGAACTCGACATCGACATCGCCAACGCCAACACCCTGGCCACCAACACCTATTTCGAGGCCCTCTTCGACCGCCGCCGCGCCGAACCAAAGGATGACCTGCTCACCAAGCTCGTCCAGGCCGAGGAAGCCGGCGATCGCCTGACGCTGGACGAACTCACAGCCAACGTCGGCCTGCTCTTCGCCGCCGGCCACGAAACCACCGCCAACCTCATCGGCAACGGCCTGCTCGCACTGCACCGCAACCCCGCCCAATGGGCCATGCTGCAAGCCGATCCCAGCCTGATCCCCAACGCCATGGAGGAACTGCTGCGCTACGACAGCTCCGTCCAGATGACCGGCCGCTCCACCATCGAGGATGTCGAAATCGCCGGCGTTGCCATCCCGGCCGGCCACAGCGTCGTCACCTTCCTCGGCGCCGCCAACCGCGACCCGGCCGTCTACGAAAACCCGGACGCGCTCGATATCATCCGCCGCGACATCCGCCCGCTCTCCTTCGGCGGCGGTATCCACCACTGCCTCGGCGCCCAACTCACCCGCATCGAGGCCCAGGAAGCCTTCGCCGGCCTGCTCCGCCGCCTGCCGGGCCTCGAACTGCCGGAAAAAGACACCCCGAAATGGCGCCGCAGCTTCACCCTGCGCGGGCTGACGACGCTTCCGGCGACCTGGTAAATACTCGCGGGGGAAGCAAGCGCTTCTTTTTGAAAAAAGAAGCAAAAACTTTTTATCCACTGGCTTCGCCGCTGTCCTCGGAGAGTGGCGAAGCCGGTGGATAGAAGTTTTTTGGTTCTTTTTTCAAAAAAGAACCGCTTCCCTTACCTACGACTGCGCATCCGGCGACAGCACGATGCAGTTGCCCCGCCCACGCGCCAGCCGCTCGCACGCGCTCGCCGCCGCTTCATGCGACAGCCCGGTCAGGCGGGCACGATACAGCGTCGCATTGCCCGATCGCACGCTGCCGACGGTCGGGCGGGCCTGCGCCAGCATATCGGACACCTGACGACGCGCATTTTCCGTCGCGGTGCGCGCCTGGCCCTCGTTGCCGAACGCACCGACCTGGATTGCCCAGGCGCCGGTCCGCGGCCCACCGTGCTGCGCCGGCAAGGTATCGGCCATCGCACGGGACACCAGGTGGAACCCATCGCTACGCGGCGGCGCGAGCGTGGCCACCACCGCGGCCGGCGGTGCCGGCGGCACGGGGGCCGCGAGTTCGGCGGTCTGCACCGGCACGCGCTGCGCGCTCGTCCGGCTGGCAGCGCGGTTTTCGGCCAACGCAACCGGCGCCGGGCCGGTGCGGCCGCGCGGGTTGCGCGGGCCGGCCGGGATATTGATGGGCAGGCTGGCATATTGCGGCGTGCTGGTGATACGTTCCGGTCTGGTGTCGCCGATGGCGGCGCCCACCCGGGCCACGTAGCGCCTGGTCTCATCCGGCAGGCCGCGGCGCTTCGTCAGGTAGTCATCGAGCCGCCCAGGGCCGGCATTATAGGCCGCCAGGAAGCCGGGCGAGCCGAACACATCGTAGAGTTCGCGCAGATAGGCGGTGCCGGCCATGATGTTGTCATGCGGATCGAACGGGTCTTCGCCGAGATTGTAGCGGGCGCGCAGTTCATCATAGGTCTGCGGCATCACCTGCATCAGGCCCATCGCGCCGGCATTGGAGGTGATGAGGGTGCCGTTCTCGTACATCCGCCCGCCGGATTCCTGGCGCATGACCTCACGCACCCACTTCTCCGGCACGTCATATTTTGCAGCCGCTTCAACAATGTAAGGGCCCCACGGATCGCCCGGCGGGCCAGGCGGGGTATAGTTCCGCTTGGCCTTGGAGACATAGTCGGCGGCCTCCTGCGTCGGGCTCACCGAATGCGGCGTGGAACAGGCGGCCAGGGCGCTGAGCGCCAGCGCGGCAAACGCCATGCGCGGCCAGTGGAAAGCTGTCGGGCGATCGAACATCCGGCGGTGGCCTCCGTCGTGGCACGGCCCCGATGGAGGCCGCAGGATCACAACGGTCAACCGACCGTCGCTGGTATCGCTAGGGCGCTTCCCTGAACACAAATATCAAGCACGCCGGCTAACTCCTTAACCTAGTGCCAGGATCAAGGCAAGATTACGATCATTTTATACCGGCGCCCGCGCGCCGTTATGCCCCACGCCGCCTTCGGCATGATAGAAGACCGTATCGCGCCCGACGTGAGGAGTTCTCTATGCGCCGTTTCATCGCACCGTTTGCCGCCGTCCTGGTGCTCGCCTTGGCGGCGTGCGCGCCCACCAATACCAACAGCACCTATACTTCGGCCGATATCGGGCGCACCGCGAGCATCAGCTACGGCGTGATCGTTTCGATGCGCGCGGTGCAGGTGCAGGGCCAGCCGACCGGTGTGGGCACCCTCGGCGGTGCCGCCGTCGGCGCCGTCGCCGGCAGCGCGATCGGCGGCCGCGATCCGCGGGCCAATATCGTGGGCGGCATCGTGGGCGCCATCGTCGGCGGCATTGCCGGCAGCGCCGTGGAGCACTCGGCCAGCGGCGGAGAGGCGGTGGAGTTCATCATCCGCGAGGACGACGGCCAGACCATCTCGGTGGTGCAGACCAATGAGGACCATTTCCAGCCCGGCGAACGGATCGTGCTGACCCGCGGCGCCCGCACCCGCATCGGCCGCGCCGCGCC
>CAIMWH010000155.1 GCA_903845065.1 uncultured Rhodospirillales bacterium
ATGGGGTCAAGGGGGTCACCCCCTTGCGGGGTCGAGGGGCAGAGCCCCCGCCTTGCTTGCTCAGCCCGTCCACACGGCGGGGAGTGTGGTGGCGAGCCATTTGGTGAGGGCGGCGTTGACGGCGGTGGGTTGTTCCTGGGCCATCCAGTGGCCGGATGGGATGGTGGTTTCGGTGAGGTTGGCGCAGTCGGCGCGCATGGGTTCGGCGAGGCGGGAGTCGATGGTTTCGCAGGTGTAGTCGTGGGCGGCGTGGAGGAAGAGGACGGGCATCGCGAGGCGGCCGTTGTTTTTGGCGTGGGCGGCGTAGGCGATGTTTCGGGTGTGGTTCATGTACCAGGCGTCGGGGCCGGCGAAGCCGGTGCGGGTGAGGGCGGCGACGTAGGCGGCGAGGTCGGCTTCGGTGAGGACGTCGGCGTCGCGGGGGAAGTCGGGGCATTTGGGCAGGCCGCCGAACCAGCCGTTGTCGCGCCTGGTGGTGGCGGTGCGGGAGGGCTTCTTGCGGCCGGCGGGGTTGCCTTTGCGGAAGAGGGCTTTGACGGTGGCGTTGACGTCGGCCTCGAAGGCGGCGGAGGCGCGGGCGAAGTTCTCCATGTAGTAGAACTGGTAGTCCCACTGGCCGGCCGGGTATTCGGACTCGGGGTAGACTTCGCGATCGACGAGGGGGAGGAAGTTCTCTGGGGCGAAGCCGCGGGCGAAGTAGGGCACGCAGAGGTTGGCCACGCCGTGGCAGCGTTCGGGGTGGTGGCTGGCGATGCTCCAGACCACCGGGGCGCCCCAGTCATGCCCGACCCAGATGGCGCGGTCGGCGCCGAGGTGGTCGGCGAGTTCCAGCATGTCGGCGACGCTGTGTTCGAGGGCGTAGTCGGCGTGGGTGGGGTAGGTGCTGGAGCGGCCGTAGCCGCGCATGTCGGGCGCGATGGCGCGGAAGCCGAGGGCGGCGAGGACGGGGAGTTGGTGGCGCCAGGAGAGGGAGAGTTCGGGCCAGCCGTGGACGAAGATGATGGGGGTGCCGTCGGCGGGGCCGCAGGCGAGGTAGAATGTGGTGTGGCGGGCGGTTTTGGCGACGTGCTCGGTGATGGGGTGGATCATGCGGGTTCCGGTGGGTCAGCCGAGGGACACGGATTCGCCCCGGCTGCGGGCGATGCGGGTCTCGAGGCGTTGCGACAGATAGGATAGCGGCCAGCATAGCACGAAGTAGATCAGCGCGACGCAGCCGAAGACGCGGGCGGGTTCGAAGGTGATGGTGTTGATGACCTGGCCGGCGCGGGCGAGTTCGGTGAAGCCGATCAGCGAGGCGAGCGAGGTGCCTTTGATGATCTGCACGGCGTAGCCGATGGTGGGCGCGATCATGATGCGGAAGGCCTGCGGCAGGACGACGAGGCGCAGGATGAGGGGGAAGGAGAGGCCGAGGGAGCGGGCGCTTTCCCATTGGCCGCGGGGGATGGCCTCGATGCAGCCACGCCAGATTTCGGCGAAGAAGGCGCTGGAGCTGACGGTGAAGGCGTAGGCGGCGGAGACCCAGGGGTCCGGCCGGATGCCGAACAGGCCGATGCCGTAGTAGACCATGAAGAGCTGCATCAGGGCGGGGGTGCCCTGCATGACCTGGATGTAGCCGATCATCAGCAGGCGCAGCGGCTTCCACGGGCTGACCCGGAGCAGGGCGATGACGAGGCCGAGCAGGCCGCCGCCGGCGAAGGCGAGGAGGGAGAGCACCACCGTCCAGCGGGCGGCGGTGATGAGGTAGAGCAGTTCGTTGGGACCGAAATCGCGCAGCATCAGCCGATCCAGCGGAAGGCGCGGTGGTGGACGGTGCCGAGGAGGGCGCGGAAGGCGAGGGAGAGGGTGAGGTAGATGGCGGTGACGACGCCGAAGACCTCGAAGTTGCGGAAGGTGACGATCATGATGTTGTTGGCGACCGCGGTGAGTTCTTCGGCGGCGATGGCGGAGACCAGGCTGGAGCCGAGGAGTTGCAGGACGAATTGGGAGGCCAGCGCCGGGTAGACGATGCGCAGGGCCTGGGCGAGGACGATGTGGCGCAGGATGCGCAGCGGGCCGAGGCCGAGGGCACGGCCGGCTTCGATCTGGCCGCGCGGGATGGCTTCGAGGCCGGCGCGCACGATTTCGACGGCGTAGGCGACGAGGTTGACCACCATGGCGAGGATGGCGGCGGTGTTCGCCGTCATGCGCAGGCCGAGGCCGGGCATGGCGAAGAAGACGAAGTAGAGCTGGATGAGAAACGGGGTGTTGCGGATCAGCTCGACGTAGAGGCCGACGAGCCAGCGCAGCGGGCGGGGGCCGTAGCTGCGGATGGCGGCGAGGATGGCGGCGATGGGCAGGCCGATGGCGGTGGCGGCCAGGGTCAACCAGATGGTGAGCCAGGTGCCGCGGAGCAGATCGGGCCAGTGAATGAACACTGGCCCGAAGTCGAATTGATATTCCATTATTAGAACGGGGGGAGGTCGCCGATGGGCTTGTTGCGGTATTTCATGGAGAGACGGTCAAGCGTGCCGTCGTTCTTGAGGGTGAACAGCAGGGTGTTGACCCAGTGCAGCAGCGAGGGGTTGCCCTTGCGCATGCCGATGCCGAAGTAGTTGGGGCGCAGGACGAATTTCTGTTCGAACTCGTCGCCGGAGGCGGTTTTGCGCAGGTAGATCTCGCCGTAGTCACCGCCGCCCATGGCGTCGATCTGGCCGGACAGCATGGCCTGGGCGCAGGAGGGGCCGTCATCGAAGCGGAGGTAGGTGATGCCGGGGTTGTTCTTGACGATCTCGGTCAGCACGATGTCTTCGATGGCGCCGCGGGTGGCGCCGACCTTGAGGCCGACGAGGTCTTTCGGGCCGGCGATCTTGCGGCCCTTGGGGGCGAGCAGGACGGTGGCCTGGCCGCCGTAGGGGTTGGAGAAATCGACCTGGAGGGCGCGTTCGGCGGTGATGGAGAAGATGGAGACCACGAGATCGACGCGCTTGGTGAGCAGCGCGGGGATGCGGCCGGGCGAGGTGACGGTGACGAATTCGACCGGGACGCCGAGGGATTTGCCGATGAGTTGCGACAGTTCGACATCCATGCCGGTGGGCTGCATCTGGGTGTCGAGCGAGCCATAGGGGGGCACCGTGGTGTCGATGGCGATGACGACCTTGCCGGCCTTGACGATGTCCTCGGGGGCCTGGGCTTGGGCGGCAAGGGGGAGCGATAGGAGAAGGGTGGCGGCGAGCAGGGTTCGGCGAAGCGGGAGCATGGTGTTCCTCCTGGATTTTTCGTTTCTGGTTACATCATGTAGCCGGTAGGCCAGCCGCCGTGCCTGGCCGGGTGCGGGCCGGGGCGGGGGCTGTATTTCGGGGGGCGGCGGATGCGATTTCAATCAGCATCATGACATTGCGCGCCTGATCGTCCTATGAACGCTGCCATGACAGGTCAGCGCCCTTTTGCTCCGAGCCCGATCAGCCGTGGGCCGGCTCCGCTCTACCGGCAGGCGGCCGCACAGTTGCGCGCGGCGATCGGCAGCGGGCGGATTGCGGTGGGGGCGGAGTTGGCGACCGAGGCGGAACTGGCGCGCGGGTTCGGGGTGAGCCTGATCACGGTGCGCCAGGCGTTGCGGGAGCTTGAGACGGATGGGTTGATCCGCAAGCGGCCGGCGAAGGCCGCGGTGGTGACGGCGAGCATGCCGCTGCTGCCGGCGCCGCGGCCGCTCAACAGCATCGAGGATGTGGTGGCGGCGACGGCGGGGGCCGATCTGCGCATCAGTTCGTACGGGCCGCGGCGCAGCGCCGAGGCGGCGGCGGCGTTCGGGTTGCCGTTGGGGACCGCGCTGCCGTGCCTGCGCGGGCGGTTGTTCCGCGATGGCGGGCCGTTGAGCGAGGTGACGATTTATTTTCCGCCGGAGATCGGGGCGCGGCTGAGCCGGGCGGATTTCGACGATGTGGTGGTGTTTCGCTCGGTGGAGCGGCATCTCGGCATTCGGCTGGCCGGGGCGCGGATCACGGTGACGGCGGAGCCCGCCGATGCGGCGTTGGCCCGCGCGCTGGATACCGAGGCGGGGGCGCCGGTGCTGGTCAATCGGATGCTGTGGCGGGCGGTGGATGGGAGCCCGGTGGAGTTGACGATCGCGCGGCATCGGGCGGATCGGTATAGTTTGAGTTATGATTTTCCGTAGCGAAGCGTAGGCAGGTTTCACAACGAGACAGCGAGACGGCGAGAAGGAAGCAGGGGTGCTTGCTTCTCGCTGTTTCGCTGTCTCGTTGTGGATCTTCTGCACGCGTGGACTACGTGTTCTTGCGCAGGAGGTGGCCGTTGACGCAGTTGGTCAGGCGGCCGTCGCGGAGATAGTAGAGGACCACTTCGGCGGCTTTGCGGCGGATGTCGAGATTGGCGGGCGGGCTGTAAAAGGCGGCGTGGGGGGTGAGGAGGAGGCGGTCCTTGATCCAGGGTTCGCCAGCTTGCAGGGCGGCGAAGAGGGGGTGGAGGGGGACGGGGGGTTCGGAGGGCAGCACGTCAAGCGCGGCGCCGGCGATGCGGTTGGATTTGAGGGCGTCATGCAGGGCGTCGATGTCGACGAGGGGGCCGCGCGCGGTGTTGATGAGGATGAGGTTGTCGCGGGCGTGGGACAGGCTCTCGGCGTTGATGACGTGGCGGGTTTCGTCGGACAGCGGGGCGTGGAGGCTGACGGCGTCGGACGCTGCCATGAGTTCGGCCATGCTGCGGGCGCGGCGATAGCCGACGCCGAGTTCGACGCCGTTGGGCAGATGCGGGTCGTAGAAGATGATGTCCATGTCGAAGCCGTGGGCGCGCCGCGCGGCGGCCATGCCGATGCGGCCGAGGCCGACGATGCCGAAGGTCTGGCCGCGCAGGCGGCGCATCAGGGGGGCGCCGGGGGCCCAGCCCCAGTTGCCCACCGGGTCGGCGGCGAGGCGGGTGGCGTAGTAATGGGTGCCGCGGGCGAGGGTGAGCATGAGGGAGACGGCGTGGTCGGCGACTTCCGATGTGCCGTAGTCCGGCACGTTGCAGACCGGCACGCCGCGGGCGGCCCAGGCGACGCTGTCGAGGTTGTCGTAGCCGACGCCCATGCGGACGATGATTTTGCAGTTGGGGTACTGGTTGACGTCCCCCACGTCATGGTTGGCGGAGCCGGAGATGATGCCGTCGGCGGCCAGGCATTCGGCGACCGGGGCGGGTTGGTCGGGCTTGTAGGAGGTGGTGATGGCGAAATCGCCGAAGGTGGCCTGTTCGAGGCCGTCGGGCGAGGGGGGGTAGTTCAGATACAATACCTGCACGCTACTTCTCCTTCACGACGCCGATGGTGGCGCCCATCTTGATGTCCTGGCCGATGGTTTTTACCACCTGGGCCACGATACCATCGGCCGGCGCCTCGATTTCCACCACCGCCTTGTCGGTTTCGATTTCGGCGACGAGGTCCCCCTTTGAGACGCGGGCGCCGTCGGCCACGGTCCAGCGGACGAGCTTGCCGGAGTCCACCGTGAGGTCCCCGAAGGGCATGTTGATGAGGGCGCCCTTGAGGGTGCCGACGCTGGGGGCGGGCGGCGGGGCCTTGGGGGCGGGGGCGGCGGCGACTTCCTCGATCGGGGCCTGGACGCCGTCGGGGCGGCCCTTCCAGCGCCAGGGGGGCGTGGCCTTGCCGGCGAGGACTTCTTTCGCGCGGGCGACCACCTTGTCGGCGTTGACCAGCATGGCGCGTTCGAGGGCGGGGCCGAAGGGGTGGGTGACGGGGGCGGTGTGGAGGCGGGCGACGGGGGCGTCGAGCTGGTCGAAGGCGATTTCGTTCATGGCCTGGCCGAGTTCGGCGCCGACGCCCATCATCGGCCAGCCCTCGTCGACAACGAGAAGGTGGTGGGTTTTGGCGACCGAGGCGGCGACGGTATCGACATCGAGGGGCTGGATGGTGCGCATGTCGATCACCTCGGACTCGATGCCCTCGCGGGCGAGGATTTCGGCGGCTTCGAGGGCGCGGTGGACCATCTGGCCCGTGGCGGCGATGGTGATGGCGGTGCCGGGCCGGGCGATGCGGGCGAGGCCGAAGGGGACGTAATGGTCGCCCTCGGGGACCGGGCCCTTGGAGGCGAAGAGGGCCTTGGTTTCGAGCATCAGGACGGGATCGCCGGCACGCAGCGCGGTTTTCATCAGGCCCTTGGCGTCGGCCGGGGTGGAGGGCATGCAGACGATGAGGCCGGGGATATGGGCCCAGATGGGGTGGTAGGTGCCGCTGTGGTGGGGGCCGGTGCTGCGCACGGTGCCGGCGCCGACGCGGATGATCATGGGCGCGTTCATCTGGCCGTTGGACATGTAGCGGAGTTTGGCCGCCTGGAGGGCGATCTGGCCGCCGGCTTCGAACAGGAAATCGGCGAACATAAGGTCGGCGATGACGCGCACGCCGGTGGCCGACGCGCCGAGGGCGGCGCCGGTGAAGCCCTGCTCGGAGATCGGCATGTCGACCACGCGATCCTCGCCGAACTCCTGGTAGAGGCCCTTGGTGTGGGCGAAGGTGCCGCCGCGTTCGCCGGTGCCTTCGCCGAAGTAGAGGATGTTGCGGTTGGCACGCATTTCCTCGGCGATGCCGTCCCGCACGGCGTCCAGCCACGAGGTTTGGACGGTGGCGGTGGCGGGGCGGGGGGCGATGGCTTCGGGCGGGTTGATCGGGTCGGCGTAGGTGTGGCGGAAGACGGTGGCGGGGTCGGGCTCGGGGGAGGCGCGGGCGAACTCGACGCTTTCCTGCACGCGGTCATCGACGCGCTGCTCGATTTCGGCGAGTTGGCCGTCCGTCGCGATGCCGAATTCGTCGCGCAGACGGGCGCGGAAGGTGGTGACGGGGCAGCGGGCGGTCCAGGCGTCAACCTCGGCCTGGCTGCGGTAGGAGCCGGTGACGGGGTCGCCCTCGTGGTGGCCGACGGTGCGGTAGGTTTTGGCCTCGATGAGGGTGGGGCCGCCGCCGGCGCGGGCGCGGTCGACGGCTTGCTTCACCGCGGTCCACATGGCGACGACATCGTTGCCGTCGACGGCAACGCCGGGGATGCCGTAGGCGGCGGCGCGGGTGGCAACCTCGGGGTTGAGGGTGACGGAGGAGAGGGCGGTGGCGGTGGCGTAGAGGTTGTTTTCGCAGACGAACACCACCGGGGCGCGGCGGAAGCCGGCGATGTTGAGGGCTTCGTGGAAGCCGCCGTGGTTGGTGGCCCCGTCCCCGAAGAAGGCGACGCCGACATCGCCGGTGCCGCGGAACTGGGCGCTGATGGCGGCGCCGAGGGCGTGCGAGGCGCCCGATGCGACGACGCCGTTGGTGCCGAACAGGCCGGACGAGCGGTCATAGAGGTGCATGGTGCCGCCGCGGCCGCCGACGGCGCCGCCGTGCTTGCCGTAGAGTTCGGCCATCAGGATGTTGGGGTCCATGCCTTTGGCGAGCGCGTGGCCGTGGCCGCGATGGGTGGAGGTGATCCAGTCGGACGGGCGCAAGTGGGCGCAGACGCCGGTGGCGACGGCTTCCTCGCCGATATAGAGGTGGAGGAAGCCCGGCGTTTCGCCGGTGCGGCAGGCGATCTGGGCGGCCTGCTCGAAGCGGCGCAGCAGCGTCATCTGTTCGTAGAGCGCCAGCATTTCCTCCGCCGTCAGCCCCTCGGGGAGCGGCGGGTGGTTGATGCCTTCCGGGACGGTGGGTTTCCTGGCCATGCCTCGTTCCCTTTTGCCCAGCCGCTTTCCCCTTCGGGCGCGGCAGAGATTATAATAGCTTCAGGCTAGGCCACGTTCGGGCGGGTCCGCAAGCGGGGGCGCGCGGGAAAACGAACGGACGGGCCGGCTTGCTTCTCGGGGGGCGGCGTGGTTCTCCGTGAACTCGGTATCCGCTTGCTTCGCCCCGCCGCTCCAGGAGGACTTCGATATGCATCCCAATGACGCCATTTATCCCAGCCTCAAGGGCAAGACCGTGTTCGTGACCGGGGGGGCGACCGGGATTGGCGCCGCCCATGTGGCGCATTTCGCGGCACAGGGGGCGCGGGTGGGGTTTGTCGATATCCAGGACGCGCATGGCCG
Organism: uncultured Rhodospirillales bacterium; assembly: GCA_903845065.1. Taxonomy (GTDB): domain Bacteria; phylum Pseudomonadota; class Alphaproteobacteria; order Acetobacterales; family Acetobacteraceae; genus CAIYPH01. The sequence goes on from CAIMWH010000155.1 coordinate 8,029, forward strand.
GGCGCTGGCGGCGGCGATTGCCGCGAAGGGGCAGCCGGAGCCGTTGTTCATGCATTGCGACCTGCGCGATATCGCGGCGTTGCAGGCGGCGGTTGCGGTGACGGCGGAGCGGTTCGGGCCGATCGGGGTGCTGGTGAACAACGCGGCGCATGACGAGCGGCATGACTGGAAGACGGTGACGGTGGAGTACTGGGAGGACCGCATGCAGGTGAACCTGCGGCACCAGTTTTTCGCCATCCAGGCGGTGGCCCCGATGATGCAGGCGGCGGGTGGCGGCTCGATCATCAATTTCGGCTCGATCTCGTGGCACCTCGCGATGGGCGGGATGCCGGCCTACACCACGGCGAAGGCGGGGATCGAGGGGCTGACGCGGAGTTTTGCGCGGGACCTGGGGGGCGACAACATCCGGGTGAACTGCGTGATCCCGGGCTGGATCATGACGGAGCGGCAGAAGACGCTGTGGCTGACGGCGGAGGCGGAGGCCAAGACGCTGGAGGCGCAGTGTCTGAAGCGGTTGCCGGTGCCGGAGGATGTGGCGCGCCTGGTGTTGTGGCTGGCGGCGGATGACAGCCGGATGTGCACGAGTCAGTTGTTCACGGTGGATGGCGGGTGGTGGTGAGGGGTTGATCGGTTCGTATTCGATTTTGAATTTTACACTGTTGCGAAGTCGGCAACAGTAGGGCTAGCCTGCGACGGGTATCGGCGGCGGCATGAGGATTGCCCGCCGCCCGGGCCGCAGGGGAGACCGATCGATGAAGGTGCTTCGCGCCTTGGCCGTCGTGCTGGCCATGCTGTTCATGGTGCCCTCGGTGTGGGCGGCCGATCCGGCACGGCTGGAACTGGAGGCGGTTTTCACCGGCATCGCCAAGGATGGGCCGATGGTGGGGGTGACGCTGCCGGCGCCGTGGGGGGCGGCGGTGCTGAAGCTCGCTGATCCGGCGGGGATGAATCTGGTGGGCCTGGCGGAGGTGGGGGATGTGCTGCGGGCCAGCTTCACGCTCGATGAGCACGGCAATCCGGTGGCGATCGCGCAGGTGTTGAAGCTGTCGCGGCCGGTGGCGGTGCTGCCGCGGCTGGCGGTGCTGGGGGGGAGCCTGCTGGCGCTGGTGCTGGTGATGGGTGGGGTGAGCCGCTGTTTCGGGGTTGGGCTGCTGGTGGGCGTCGACAACCGCTACAGCAATTCGCAGTTCCAGTTGGCAACGTGGTTCACCACGGTGGCGACGATCTACACCACGGCGGTGCTGCTGCGGATGGGGTATCTCGGCGGCGGCTATGCCGGTGGGGTGGGCATGACGGCCAATCTCGTCGCGATGACCGGGTTGAGCGCGTTCAGTTTCGGCAGCGCCAAGGCGGTGGCGGTGCAGAAGGCGGATGCCGCGGTGAAGGCCAATGTGCCGATGGTGGGACGGGCCGGGGCGGCGAGCCTGGTGCGGGACCTGGTGACGTCGGACGAGGATGGCAAGCAGACCGATCTGGGGGATTTGCAGATGGTGCTGGTGACGCTGGCGGCGGTGGGGGTGTTCGTGGTGCAGGCGTTCAACTGGCTGGGCATGCTGGAGGTGGCGACGCCGGTGACGCTGCCGGATGTCGATACGACGCTGCTGGCGGGGTTCGGCATCGGGCAGGGGGCGTATCTGGCGAAGAAGGCGGCGGCGCCGCCGGGGGCGGGGGCTAAGGGAGTGACGCCAGGGCAGCCGTCAATGCCGTGAGCGGTGCCGTCCAGTCGCCGCGGGTGGTTTGGCGGAACAGGCGGGCGGTGGGGTACCAGGGGCTGTCGGTGCGGGCGCGGAGCCAGCGGAAATCGGCGGCGTATTGCAGGAGGACCCAGACCGGGCGGCCGATGGCGCCGGCGAGGTGGGCGATCGAAGTGTCGACGGTGACGATGAGGTCGAGGCAGGCGAGCAGGCCGGCGGTGTCGGCGAAGTCGGTGGGGTCGTGGCGCGCTATGGCCGGGTGGGTGGCGAGGGTGGCGGCGTCGGGCGGGCGGATGTCTTTCTGGACGACGTGAAGTTCGGCGCCGGGGAGGGCGGCGATGAGGGTGGCGGCGGGGAGGGAGCGCAGGGCGTCCTCGGGGTGGTCGGCGCTGCCGGAGAAGGCGATGCCGATGCGCAAGGCGGCGGCGGGGCCGAGGCGGTGGCGCCAGGTGGCGATACGGGCCGTGTCGGGGTGCAGATAGGGGATGGTGGCGGGGATGGTGGCGAGGCGGGTGCCGAGGGCGTGGGGCAGGCTCAGGAGTGGGGAGCGCAGGTCGTGCGGCGGGATGGGGTCGGTTTCGGGGGTTTCGCCCTGGGCGATGATTTCGTCGGCGAGAGGGGCGAGGAGGGTGGCGAGCGGGGCCTGCACCCATAGGGTGACGTGGGCGCCGCGCTGGCGCAGCAGGGGGGCGTAGCGGGCGAACTGGATGGTGTCGCCGAGGCCCTGCTCGGCGTGCAGCAGCATGCGCTGGCCGGCGAGGATGTCGCCGCCGGACCAGATCGGGGTGGTGAAGGGCGGCGTGTCGGCGGTGAAGCGGGGGTCGTCCCAGCGGGATTCGTAGTCGCGCCAGCCCTGGCGGAAGTCGCCCTCGGCGAGGTGGGCGAGGGCGGCGCCGAAGCGGGCCGGGGCCATGGCGGGTTCGGCGGTGACGGCGGCTTCGAAGGCGGCGAGGGCTTCGCGGGGGCGATCGAGCGCGAGGAGGGCGCCGCCGAGGTTGTTGGCGGCTTCGGCGTAGGCGGGCTGCAAGGCGAGGGCGCGGCGGAGGAGGGGGTCGGCTTCGTCCGGCCGGTGCAGGGCGATGAGGGTGGCGCCGATGTTGTTCAGGGTGCCGGCGTAGTCGGGGCGCAGGGCGAGGGCGGCCTGGTAGCTGGCGAGGGCTTCGTCGAGGCGGGACTGGGCGCGCAGGGCGTTGCCGAGGTTGTTGTGGGCGCCGGCGTGGCTGGGGGCGAGGGCGAGGGCGGCGCGGAATTCGGGCTCGGCGGCTTCGATCTGGTCGTCGGCCATGAGGGCGTTGGCGAGGTTGTAGTGCAGGGGCGCGCGGCCGGGGTTGGTGGCGATGCCGGCGCGGTAGGCGGCGATGGCGTCCTGGGTGCGGTCCTGCGCCAGGAGGGCGTTGCCGAGGTGGGTGTGGGCGTCGGCGTGGCTGGGGTCGGCGGCGATGGCGGCGGCGTAGGCGGCGATGGCTTCGTCGCGGTGATGCGCGGTCCAGAGGGTGTTGCCGCGGTGGAAGGCGGCGGCGGCGGCGAGGTGGCGGGCGAGGCGGGCGATCAGGGGCGGCCAGCCCTCGGCGGTGCGGCGGTGGAGGCGGGCGGTGGGGTACCAGGGGGTGTCCTCGCGGGCTTCGAGCCAGCGGAAATCGGGCTGTTCGGCGAGGAGGAGCCAGAGCGGGCGGGCGAGGGCGCCGGCGAGGTGGGCGACGGCGGTGTCGACGCTGATCACCAGGTCCATCCGGGCGATGAGGGCGGCGGTGGCGGCGAAATCGGGCAGGGCGTCATCGTGGCGGGTGATGGTGGCGGGGAGGGGGAGGTCGGCGGAACGGAAGACATTGTGGAGGGCGTGGAATTCGACGCCATCGACGGCGAGGAGGGGGGCGAGGGTGGCGAGCGGGAGGGAACGTTCGGCGTCCATCAAATGGGCGGGGTTGCCGGACCAGGCGAGGCCGACGCGCAGGTTTGGGGATGGGGTGGGGGGGGGATGCGGGGACGGCGAGGTAGGGGGTGTTGGCGGGGACGGTTTCGATGGTCGTGGCGAAGACCCAGGGCAGGCTGAGCATGGGGCAGATGAAATCGAACGGGGCCGGGGGGTGTTCCTTGGGGGTGACGGCCTCGGCGAGGCCGGTGAGCACGGGGACGAGGAGGGGCGGGGCGAGGATGGTGACGGTGGCGCCCTGGGCGCGCAGGAGGGGGACGTAGCGGACGAACTGGATGCTGTCGCCGTAGCCCTGCTCGGCCATCACCACCACGTGGCGGCCGGCGATGGTGGCGAGGTGTTCGGGGCGCAGGTGGGTGCCGGCGAGGGTGGGCAGGCTGATGAGGGCACGGGTGTTGGTGAGGCGGGCTTCGAAGTTGGCCCAGCCGGGGAGGTAGTCGCCCTCGGCGAGTTGGCAGACGGCGAGGCCGAGGCGGGCGCCGTCATCCTCGGGGGATTGGGCGAGGGCGGCTTCGAACCAACGGCGGGCTGCGGCGCGTTGGCCGAGGCGGAGCAGGGCCTCGCCGGTGCTGGCGAAGGCGGGGGGATAGGGCGGGATGAGGTTGGTGGCCTGGCGAAAGAAGGTCAATGCTTCGGCGGGGCGGGCGAGATCGAGCAGGGCGGTGCCGAGGTTGTAGCGGGTGGCGGCATCGCGCGGGGCGAGGAACATGGCGTGGCGGTAGTGTTCGAGCGCCTCGGCGGGGCGGCCAAGGCGGCGCAGCAGGGTGCCGAAATTGGCGTGGGCGGCCTGGTACGCCGGATCGAGTGCGAGGGCGGCGCGGTAGGCGGCCTCGGCTTCGGCGGGATCGGTGGCGGACAGCGCGTTGGCAAGGTTGAAGTGGAGCGCGGCCTCGGCGGGGGCTTCGGCGATGGCGGCGCGGTAGAGCGCGATGGCGCCAGGGAGGTCACCCTGGGCCAGCAGGTGGTTGGCGTGCGCGTTCAGCCCGATCACGCCGGGCGGCGGCACGTTTGGCGGCGGCTGGTCAGGTGGCGAGGAACCCGTCATCGGCCGCGATGATGGCGCCGTTGAGGAACCGGGCGGGCTCGCCGGAGCAGAGCAGCTTGAGCACGCCATCGAGGTCCCGCGCTTCGCCCATGCGTTTGCGCGGCAGGGAGGAGACCCAGCGGGCGCCGGCTTCGGTGGTGAGGAAGTCCTCCGAGATTTCGGTGGCGATGTAGCCCGGACAAATGGCGTTGGTGTTGATGCCGTGGCGGCCCCATTCGCGGGCCATCTGGCGGGTCATCTGGATCAGGCCGGCCTTGGACATGCCGTAGGTGCTGAGCTGGGCGATGGCGCGCTCGCCGGCGATTGAGGCGATGTTGACGATGCGGCCGGGGATTTTGTGGGCGATCATCTGCTTCGCCGCGGCCTGGGCCATGAAGAAGGGGCCCTTGAGGTTGGTGTCGAGCACGGCGTCATAGTCGGCCTCCTCGATGGTTTCGAGGCGGGCCTGGCGGGAGACGCCGGCGTTGTTGACCAGGATCTCGATGGGGCCGAGCTGGCGTTCGATGAGGGTGGCGGCTTCGCGGATGGCGGCCACCGAGGTGACATCGAGGGCGACGGGCAGGACGGTGGCACCCTGTTCGCGGAGTTCGGCGGCGAGGCCCTCCAGGCGGTCAACGCGGCGGGCGGCGATGGCAACGTGGGCGCCCTCGGCGACCAGCACGCGGGCGAAACGCTCCCCGAGGCCCGAGGAGGCTCCGGTGACGAGGGCGACGCGGCCGGCGATATCGGTGGTCATGGCGGGGCGGGGGCTTTCGTGGTGGCGGGCGGAGAGTGTTCGGGCGGGGTGGGGGTGTCAATCGTGGGGGCGGCAGTGGCGTGCTTGTGCGGTGGGGGAGGGTGGATTTAGGATTGGTGCATGTTGGAACTTCGTCCTTGCTGTGAATGTTGTGGAACCGACTTGCCGCCGGCGAGCCTGGAGGCGCGGATTTGCACATATGAGTGTACGTTCTGTGCGGCCTGCACGGACAATGTGCTGCACGGGGTGTGCCCGAATTGCGGCGGCGAGCTGGTGCGGCGGCCGATCCGGCCGGCGGCGCGGCTGGAGAAGCATCCGGCCAGCACGGTGCGCAAGGTCAAGCCGCTCGGCTGCGTCTGAGGCGGTTCAGCGGCGGAGATAAAGACCGAAATTGGCGACGCGGAGTTCGGCCGCGGTGCGGCCGGTGAACTGGCGGTGCAGGTTGGCCGGCGGCAGGTCGCTCCAGTAGAGCGCGTAGGGGACGGCGGTTTCGAAGCCGGCGGCCTCGGCGGCGGCGATGATTTCGGCCTGGCTGAGGCGGTTGGTGTAGAAGCCGCTGGTGGCGATGGCGGGGTGTTCCCACAGGGCGTCGCCGAAGCGCAGGTGGTTCAGGCCGCCGCCGAGATGGTCCATCAGATCGACCAAGTGATGCGCCAGGCCGCCCTTGGCGCTGAGGCGATGGAGGTCGGCCAGGAGGCGGGCGAAGTCGGCGCGGCGGACGTGTTCGAGGACGGTGTAGGAGACCGTGAGATCGATCGAGCCGTCCGGGATGGCGCGCAGGCTGGGCGGGCCGGCGGTGAGGTAGGTGGTGTTGAGGCTGGCGAGCAGGGTGGCGCGGCTGGTGAAATCGAGGGTGGCGGTGAAGTCGGCGGGCAGGGTGGCGGCGATGGCGCGGTATTCGGCCATGTCGGAGCTGGCGTGGTCCCCCACGTCCATCAGCCAGATCTGACGCACACCGCGCGCGGCGGCGTACATCGCGTTGGCGATGGTGTCGCCGGGGCCAAGTTCGAGCAGGGTTGCGGGCAGGCGGCCGGTGACGGCGGTGTACCAGGCGAGGTCGGCCTCGATGGTGGCGCGGTTGCCGGCGGTGGCGGCGGCGAAGCTGTGGACGCCGATGCCGAGGCGGCGGCGCCAGGCGTAGCTCGGCAGCACACGGGCGAGGACAAGCTTGGCGGCGATCTTGCCCCACCAGGGCAGGCGCGCGCCGCGACCCGCGCCGGCGGGGAGCCGGCGCGCTTCGGTGGGCCCCGCGTGCAGCGGGCGGGTCAGGCTGCGAGAACCCGGGTACGGGCGGCGGCGTATTCGGCGGCGAGGCGATCGACCAGTTCGGCGGTGGGGACCACCTTCTTCACCGCGCCGATGCCCTGGCCGGAGCCCCAGATGTCTTTCCAGGCCTTGGCCTTGTCGGAGCCGAAGTTCATCGCGGATTTGTCCGACGTGGGCAGGTTGTCGACATCGAGGCCGGCGCGTTCGAGGCTGGGCTTGAGGTAGTTGCCGAGCACGCCGGTGATGAGGTTGGTGTAGACGATGTCATCGGCGGCGCTGTCGACGATCATCTGCTTGTAGCCCTCGGCGGCGTTGGCCTCGGTGGTGGCGATGAAGGCGGAGCCGATATAGGCGAGGTCGGCGCCGCAGGCTTGGGCGGCGAGGATGGCGTTGCCGTTGGCGATGGCGCCGGAGAGGGCGATGGGGCCATCGAACCACTCGCGGATTTCCTGCACCAGGGCGAAGGGCGAGAGGGAGCCGGCATGGCCGCCGGCGCCGGCGGCGACCGCGATGAGGCCATCGGCGCCGCGTTCGACGGCCTTGCGGGCGAAGAGGTTGTTGATGATGTCGTGCAGGACGATGCCGCCGTAGGAGTGGATGGCCTCGTTCACGTCGGGCCGGGCGCCGAGGGAGGTGATGACGAGGGGGACGCGGTATTTCACGCACATCTCGACGTCATGATCGATGCGGGTGTTGGAGCGGTGGACGATCTGGTTGACGGCGAAGGGGGCGGCGGGGCGGTCCGGGTGGGCGGCATCGTGCTCGGCGAGGGCGGTTTTGATCTGGATGATCCAGTCTTCCAGCATCTCGGCTGGGCGGGCGTTGAGGGCGGGGAAGC
>CAIMWH010000156.1 GCA_903845065.1 uncultured Rhodospirillales bacterium
ACCTCCGACGGCGTGGTCCGCGCCGTGGAGGGGCTGTCCTTCCACATCGAGGCCGGCGAGACGCTGGCCATCGTGGGGGAGAGCGGCTGCGGCAAGTCCGTCACCTCCATGTCGATCCTGCGGCTGATCCAGGAGCCGCCGGGCAAGATCGCCGGGCGCATCACCTTCCAGGGCAAGAACCTGCTCGATCTGCCCGACGTCGAGATGCGCAAGATCCGCGGCAAAGACATCTCGATGATCTTCCAGGAGCCGATGACCTCGCTGAACCCGGTGCTCAGCATCGGCCGGCAGATCGGCGAAACCCTGCGCCTGCATGAAGGGCTGTCGGCCAAGGATGCCGAGAACCGCTCTATCGAGATGCTCAATCTGGTGGGCATTCCCGAGGCGGCGCGCCGGGTGCGCGAATATCCGCACCAGCTCAGCGGCGGCATGCGCCAGCGCGTGATGATCGCCATGGCGCTGGCCTGCAACCCGCAACTGCTGATCGCCGACGAGCCGACCACGGCGCTCGACGTGACCATCCAGGCCCAGATTCTCGATCTCATGCGGGACCTGAAAACCCGCGTCGGCGCCGCCATCATGCTCATCACCCATGATCTTGGCGTGGTGGCCGAAATGGCTCAGCGCGTGGTGGTGATGTATGCCGGGCGCAAGGTGGAAGAGGGCACGGCGATCGAGATCTTCGGCAACCCGCAGCACCCGTACACCCGCGGGCTGCTCGGCGCGGTGCCGAAACTTGGCTCCTCGCTGCATGAAACCGGCCGTTCCAAGCTCACCGAGATCGGCGGTCTAGTGCCCAGCCTGAAGCAGAAGATCATCGGCTGTGCCTTTGCCGGGCGTTGCCCGTCGGTCACCGATGTGTGTAGGAAAATCACCCCCGCGGTGGAGGCCAAGCGCCCCGGCCATCTCGTCGCCTGCCATCACGCCGAGCGGAGCCTGGCCGCATGAATACGATGACGAAGCCACTGCTCGAAGTGAATGCGCTGAAGAAGCATTTCCCCCTCAAGGGCGGGCTGTTCGGCGGCAAGCGCGGCAACGTCTACGCGGTTGACGGCGTCAGCTTCTCGATCGCCAAGGGCGAGACGCTCTCCCTGGTGGGCGAAAGCGGCTGTGGCAAATCCACCGTCGGCAAGGCCATCCTGCGGTTGTTCCCCATCACCGACGGCGAGGTATTCCTCGACGGCGAGCGCATCGACAACGTGTCGGCGGCCAAGCTGCGGCCGATGCGCCGGCGGGTTCAGGTGGTGTTCCAGGACCCGTTCTCGTCGCTCAATCCGCGCCAGCGGGTGCGGGACATCATCGCCGAGCCGATCCTGAATTTCGAAAGCGGGCTGTCGTCGTCGCAGATCGATGACCGGGTTGCCGCCCTGATGGACAAGGTGCGGCTGCCGCGCGATGCGATGCGGCGCTGGCCGCATGAGTTCTCCGGCGGCCAGCGCCAGCGCATCGGCATTGCCCGCGCGCTCGCCCCAGGGTCCGACCTCATTATCTGTGACGAGGCGGTGTCCGCGCTCGACGTGTCGGTGAAGGCGCAGATCATCAACCTGCTGTCCGACCTACAGGACGAGCTGGGCCTGGCGCTGCTGTTCATCAGCCACGACCTTGCCATCGTTGAGCACCTGACGCACCGGGTGGCGGTGATGTATCTCGGCAAGATCGTCGAGGTGGCGGATCGCCGCACGCTGTTCGCCACTCCGCACCACCCCTATACCCGCGCGCTGCTCTCCGCCGTGCCGGTGCCGGACCCGCTGGCGCCGCGCAACCGCATCATCCTCAAGGGCGATGTGCCGAGCCCGATCAACCCGCCGTCCGGCTGCCGCTTCCACACCCGCTGCCCATACGTGCATGACCGCTGCCGCACCGATGAGCCGCAACTGCGCAAGGTGGCGACGGGCGGCATGTCGGCCTGCCATCTGGACGAAGTGCCGGCGGTCGCGGCCTGATCGGAAGGATTCACAACGAGACAGCGGGGAGAATCAAATTCTTCTCGCCGTCTCGCTGCGTCATTGTGGACCCTTGCGGCGCAGCGCCCCCGATCAGGGGAACGGGATCGCCTGGGGTCGCTTGACCTCGATTTCCACGAACGCGATCGGGTGATCCGATCCGTTCATCACATCGTGCTGCATGCCGGAGGGACGGCTATAGGCGTCGCCGGCTTTCATCACGCTTTCCGCCACATCGGTGCCGTCATGGCGCTTCAGCACGCCGTCGGTCAGCATGATGACGAAGTACGGCCAGCCATGGGTGTGCCAGCCAGTAACCGCGCCGGGGGCGAAATCCCAGCGGGTGATGCGCAAATCCTCGTCGTCGCGCTGGACGGTGGGGGCGGCGGGGATGGTGCAGACGAATGCCAACGGAGCCTCCGGGACGGTGAGGGCCAAGCCTAGCAGCAAGCGGTGCCGCTGAAAATTCAACCGCTTCCGCTTGACCCGCATCAGGTACAATGACAACACTCCGCACATGCGCGGGCGCGGCCAACGCGCGCCGCGGCGTGGCCAATGATCGAACACAGGATAGGGAGAGAAGCGATGCCTCAGGTGACGCTGACGGTGAATGGCAAGAGCGCATCGGTGGACGTGGAGGCGCGTACCCTCCTCGTGGAACTGCTGCGCGAGAAACTCGGCATGACCGGCACCCATGTCGGCTGCGACACGAGCCAGTGCGGCGCCTGCGTGGTGCATGTCGATGGCGTCTCGGTGAAATCCTGCACGATGCTGGCCGTCCAGGCCGAGGGCACCTCGGTGACCACCATCGAAGGCATCGCTGCCGCCGATGGCACGCTGCATCCGATGCAGGAAATGTTCCGCGAGCATCACGCCCTGCAATGCGGCTTCTGCACCCCCGGAATGGTGATGAGCGCCATCGATCTGGTGAACAGCAACCCGCAGGGCCTCAGCCAGGACGAAATCCGTCACGGCCTGGAAGGCAACCTGTGCCGCTGCACCGGGTATCACAATATCGTCAAGGCGATCGATGCCGCGCAGGGCATCATGCACGCCCCCGCTGCTGAATAAATGGGCCGCCGAATAAGCAACAATAACCGCGCGCGCCCTTCGGGAGCAGCGCGCTTGAGGAGGGGATAACATGAACGCACCTTTCGAGGGCATTGGCGCATCGGTTCGCCGCAAGGAAGACCTCCGCTTCATCAGCGGGCGCGGCAACTACACCGACGATATCAATCGCCCGCACCAGACCTACATGGTGATCAAGCGCAGCGACCGTCCGCATGCCAAGATCATCTCCATCGATACGTCCGTCGCCATGGCGGCCCCGGGCGTGGTGGCGATCTACACCGGCGATGATTTCGCCAACATCGGCGGCCTGCCCTGCGGTTGGCAGATCCACAACAAGGACGGCTCGCCGATGGCCGAGCCGAAGCACCCGGTGATCGCGCACGGCAAGGTGCGCCATGTCGGTGACCCCATCGCCGTCGTCATCGCCGAGACCAAGCAGCAGGCGCGCAATGCCGCCGAACTCCTGGAGATCAACCTCGAGGACCTGCCCGGCGTCGCCACCACCACGGATGCGCTGAAGCCCGGCGCCACCCTGATCCATGACGAAGCCGCCGGCAACGTCTGCTACGACTGGCACCTCGGCGATGCCGATGCCGTGGCCGCCGCCTTCAAGAGCGCCCACAAGGTGGTCACCCTCGATCTCGAGAACAACCGCCTGATCCCCAACGCCATGGAGCCCCGCGTGGCCCTGGGCGACTACGATCGCCACACCGGGGATTACACGCTCTACACCACCAGCCAGAACCCGCATGTCATCCGCCTGCTGATGGGCGCCTTCGTGCTGGGCCTGCCCGAGCACAAGTTGCGCGTGGTGGCGCCTGACGTCGGCGGCGGCTTCGGCAGCAAGATCTATCACTACGCCGAGGAAGCCATCGTCACCTGGGCCGCCGGCAAGCTCGGCCGGCCCGTCAAGTGGACCGCCGATCGCTCGGAAAGCTTCATGTCCGACGCCCACGGGCGCGACCATGTATCGACCGCGCAAATGGCCGTCGATGCCTCGGGCAAGTTCCTCGCGCTCAAGGTTCACACCGTCGCCAACATGGGCGCCTACCTCTCGACCTTCGCCCCCGCGGTGCCGACCTACCTCTATGCCACCCTGCTCGCCGGCACCTACACCACGCCGGTGATCTACGTGGAAGTGAAGGCGGTGTTCACCAACACCGTGCCGGTTGATGCCTACCGCGGCGCCGGCCGCCCTGAGGCGACCTTCCTCATCGAACGCCTGGTGGATGCCGTGGCGCTCGATACCGGCATCGACAAGATCGAGCTGCGCCGCAAGAACTTCATCCCCATCGACGCCTTCCCCTACCAGACCCCGGTGGCGCTGCAGTACGACAGCGGCAACTACTTCGCGACCCTCGATGCGGCGATGAAGGCGGCTGACTACAATGGCTTCCCGGCCCGCAAGGCCGCCGCCGCGGCGAAGGGCAAGCTGCGCGGCATCGGCGTGTCCACCTATCTCGAAGCCTGCGGCATCGCCCCCTCCAAGGTGGTGGGCTCGCTCGGCGCCCGCGCCGGGCTCTATGAAGTGGCCAATATCCGCGTCCACCCGACCGGCTCGGTCACGGTGTTCACCGGCACCCACAGCCACGGCCAGGGCCACGAGACCACGATGGCGCAGCTCGTCACCGACCAGCTCGGCGTGCCGTTCTCCCAGGTGGATATCGTGCACGGCGATACCTCCAAGATCCCCTTCGGCATGGGCACCTACGGCAGCCGCTCGCTGGCCGTCGGCGGCTCCGCCATGGTGAAGGCGATGGACAAGATCATTGCCAAGGGCAAGAAGATCGCCGCCCACCTGCTCGAAGCCTCGCCCGAGGATATCGAGTTCAAGAACGGCAACTTCTCCGTCGCCGGCACCGATCGCTCGAAGTCCTTCGGCGAAATCGCGCTGACTGCCTACGTGCCGCACAACTACCCCATCGAAACCGTGGAACCCGGCCTCGACGAAACCGCGTTCTATGATCCGATGAACTTCACCTTCCCGGGCGGCTGCCACATCTGCGAAGTGGAAATCGATCCGGAAACCGGCGTCACCTCGATCATCAACTTCAACGCGGTGGACGATGTCGGCCGTGTCATCAACCCGATGATCGTCGAGGGCCAGGTGCAGGGCGGCGTGGCCCAGGGTATCGGCCAGGCACTGATGGAGAACGCGGCCTATGATGCGTCCGGCCAGCTTCTGTCCGGCTCGTTCATGGACTACACCATGCCGCGCGCCGATGACCTGGTGAACATCACCGTCGGCACCGAGAACACCATGTGCACGCACAACCCGCTCGGCTCCAAGGGTTGCGGCGAGGTGGGCGCCATCGGCTCGCCGCCGGCGGTGATCAACGCCATCTGTGACGCGCTGAAAATCCGCCACATGAACATGCCGGCCACCGCCGAGAAGGTGTGGTCGATCATCAACGGCCGCTCGGCCGGCTAAGCGAGGAGAAACCCATGTACGATTTCGCATACGAAAAGCCGGCCAGCCTCGCCGACGCCGTCGCCGCCCTCGGGCACGAAGACGCCAAGGTGATCGCCGGCGGGATGACGCTCATCCCGGTGCTCAAGCAACGCCTCAACAAGCCCTCCGTGGTGGTGGACCTGTCGGGCCTCGGCATGACCGGCATCACCGTCACCGATGAGTCGGTCATCATCGGTGCCATGACCACCCATGCCACGGTAGCGGCCTCCGCCGCCGTCAAGCGCGCCATCCCCGCACTCGCCACCCTCGCCGGCCTCATCGGCGACAAGGAAGTGCGCCACCGCGGCACCATCGGCGGCAGCCTGGCCAACAACGACCCGGCCGCCGACTACCCCTCGGCCGCCCTCGCGCTCGGGGCCACCATCAACACCAACACCCGCAGCATCAACGCCGATGACTACTTCCAGGGCATGTTCACTACCGCCCTCGAAGCCGGCGAAGTCATCACCTCGGTCGTCTTCCCCATCCCGGCGAAGGCGGCCTACGTGAAGTTCAAGAACCCGGCCTCGCGCTACGCCATGGTCGGCGTGTTCGTCGCCAAAGGTCCGGCCGGCGTGCGCGTCACCATCACTGGCGCCGGCCAGAACGGCGTGTTCCGCCATATCGGCTTCGAACACGCCCTGGCCGCCAAATGGTCCGCCGACTCCCTCACGGGCGTGGCAACCAGCCAGGACGACCTCAACAGCGACATCCACGCCAGCGCCGAATATCGCGCCCATCTGTGCAATGTTGTGGCCAAACGCGCGGTAGCGGCGGCCGGCTGAGCGTAAGGAAGGCAAGACGGGGCTCTGCCCCTCGACCCCGCCAAGGGCCGAGCCCCTGGACCTCTTCCACTTAGGGAAGGGGCTCGAAGGTGAAGAGAGGGGGCCATCGGAGTGTTGACACACACCGAGAAGGCCCCCTCTCTTCACCTTCGAGATTCTTACTTAAACGGATGGGGTCTGGGGGATCATCCCCCAGCGGGTCGAGGGCCGAGCCCTCGCCTTGCTCTCTTCCCTCAGGAGGTCACCGATGCCGCACGGTTTGCGCAAGGGGCTTGCCACGTATGGCGATGCCGGGTTTTCGTTGTTTTTGCGCCGCGCGTTCATCAAGGCGATGGGGTATACGGACGAGGCGTTAGACCGGCCGATCATCGGGATCACCGACACGTTTTCCGATTTCAATCCGTGCCACGGCAACGTGCCGGATTTGATTGCGGCGGTGAAGCGTGGGGTGATGTTGGCGGGGGGGATGCCGATGGCGTTCCCGACGATTTCGATCCACGAGAGTTTTTCGCACCCTACCTCGATGTTCTTGCGCAATTTGATGGCGTTGGACACCGAGGAGATGATCCGCGCGCAGCCGATGGATGCTGTGGTGTTGATCGGCGGTTGCGACAAGACGTTGCCGGCGCAGTTGATGGGGGCGGCGAGTGCGGACATTCCCGCCATCGTGGTGCCGACCGGGCCGATGCTGGTGGGGCACTACAAGGGCGAGGTGCTGGGCGCCTGCACGGATTGCCGGCGGCTGTGGGCGAAGTTCCGGGCGGGGGATATCGACGAGGCGGAAATTGACGCGCTGACCGATCGGCTAGCGCCGACCAAGGGCACCTGCATGGTGATGGGCACGGCGTCGACGGTGTCCACCATGGTGGAGGCGCTGGGGATGTGCCTGCCGGGTGGTGGTTCGGTGCCGGCGACGCATGCGGATCGTATCCGGGTGGCGGAGGCGTCAGGCGCGGCGGCGGTGCGGCTGGCGCGGGATGGGGTGAAGCCGCGGCAGATCATGACCGAGGCGGCGTTCCGTAATGCGTTCACGGTGTTGCAGGCGATTGGCGGGTCCACCAACGCGGTGATCCACTTCACCGCCATCGCTGGAAGGCTCGGCATCAAGATCGACCTGGAAGCCTTTGATCGGCTTGGGTTGGATGTGCCGGTGCTGGTGGATCTGAAGCCATCCGGCGATTACTACATGGAACATTTCCACTGGGCCGGCGGGGTGCCGCGGCTGCTGCGTGAGCTGGCGCCGCTGCTGGATACGGGGTGCCTGACGGTGGGCGGGCGCACGATCGCCGATGTGATCGCGGGTGCCGAGATGGTGCCGGGGCAGACGGTGATCCGCACCGTGGCGGACCCGATTGCCACTGGCGGCGGGCTTGCGGTGTTGCGCGGCAACCTGGCGCCGGGCGGCGCGCTTTTGAAGCGCTCGGCGGCGACGGCTGATTTGATGCAGTTCGAGGGGCGTGCGGTGGTGTTCGATGGGCTGGAGGACATGACGGCACGGCTTGACGATCCCGATCTCGATGTGAACGCCGATGACGTGCTGGTGCTGCGCAACGCGGGGCCGAAGGGGGCGCCGGGGATGCCGGAGGCCGGCTATATTCCCATCCCGAAGAAACTGGCGCGCCAGGGGGTGAAGGACATGGTGCGCATTTCGGACGCCAGAATGTCCGGCACCGCGTTCGGCACCATCGTGCTGCACATCACGCCGGAGGCTGCCACCGGTGGCCCGCTCGGCCTGGTGCGCAACGGCGACCGCATCCGGCTGGACGCGGCGGGGCGGCGGATTGATTTACTGGTGGACGAGGCGGAAATGGCGGCGCGCAAAGCGGCCTGGGTAGCGCCGCCGGTGCATGCGGGCAGCCATCGCGGCTATTTGAAGCTGTACCTCAATGAGGTCACACAGGCCGACCAGGGATGCGATTTCGCGTTCTGCATCGGCGAGTAGACGGCCCGGTGGCGCGTGGGCGTGGCCGTGAGGGCCACGTCGACGCGCGGGCTAGGGGGTGGTGGTGACGGCGCGACCGATATGGGCAACCGGCCCGATAT
This sequence comes from uncultured Rhodospirillales bacterium, assembly GCA_903845065.1. Taxonomy (GTDB): domain Bacteria; phylum Pseudomonadota; class Alphaproteobacteria; order Acetobacterales; family Acetobacteraceae; genus CAIYPH01. The sequence continues at coordinate 8,295 of CAIMWH010000156.1, forward strand.
CGTCGGTCTGCATGGCCTGGCCCATCGGCTTGCTGGTGCTTGCGAGCCCGCCGCTGAGGGTAACGAGTCCATTGACGACCATGGCGCAGAGCATCGCGGTCAGCAGGCCGAACTCAAGCCGCGTGAACCCACGCCTGTCGCGCAGCAGCCGAAAACGCCGCATAGTTCTAAAATCCATGATCGGACTCCCTCTTCACTTCAACCCGTGGCCTACCTAACCAACGTAGCGCCAGCGCGTCATCTTTGCACACCAGGAGGAGTCTTGCCAAGAGGTGTTAAGATTGCGTTCACAAGTCTTGAATATCAAGACAGTCTCGCGAGAAACCTACCCCCGATTCGGTGCGCAGACTCAGCAGAGTGCCGCGAACGTAGCCTATAGGCAACGGGAGTTGTGAACTACTCCGAACGGTAACTGTGGGCCTTGAGGTCGTCTAACGCGCAATAACGCAGCGCACCTTGGTGCGTACCCTCAAGAATAACGCCGGGCGCATGGCCGGCCTCGAACGCCTCCTGCCAGCGCGGCGCACACAGGCACCAGCGGTCGCCGGCGCCGAGGCCGGGGAAGCCGTATTGCGGTATTGGCGTTGACAAATCGTTGCCGCGGGATCGGCTGAAGGCGAGGAATTCGGCCGTCAGGATGACGCATACGGTGTGGCTGCCGACGTCCTCCGGCGCGGTGTCGCAGCAGCCATTGCGGAAAAATCCGGTGACCGGCGCCATCGAACATGTCAGCAGCGGGCCGCCGAGCACGTTGCGTGGGGTGGGCCTTCCGCCGCCGCCCTTGCCTGCCTCGTCGAATGGCATGATGCCTCTCCTAGGCCCGCTTGGCGTTGGCGAGCAGTCCGTCGAAAAGTGCGAGGCCGCGGGCTTGCCAGGCGGCCACGGGATCATCGGCAGCGAGCAGGGTGAACGAACTGACGCAGCGCGGCCATTGCAGGCTGCCGAGCAGGATGTAGTCGGCGTAGTCGGGCGCCGCGCCGCCGAGCCAGGGTTGTTGGCGGAGCAGCATGCGGGCGGGTGCGAGAGCGGCGGCGAGGCCGGCGCGCCCGGCGGTATCGCGGTCGGCCATCACGGTTTCGAGCGATTGTCCGAAGGCCTTCTCGCGGGACTGGCGGAAATATGTCTGATCCTGCGGGGCAAGAACGTCGTGGATGTCCTTGATCACGCAGCGCGCGATGGCGCCGTGAACGCTGGCATCGGCCCAGGCGTTGATGAAGCGGAGATGGGCGCGCCCGGCGGCGGGGCCGAGCAGGGCAGGGCGGTCGGGGTAGGCTTCGTCGAGGTATTCCGCGATGCGCCACGAATCCGCAACCGACCGCGCGCCGTCCACGATCACCGGCACCCGCTCGGAGCCGGCGAAGGCCAGGCGGTCCTTCTCGGTGAAGCGCCACGGCAGTCCCTCCACCGCCAGCCCCTTGTGGGCCAGGGCGAGGCGGATGCGCCAGCAATACGGGCTGAACCGCACATCGGGGTCGGCGCCGGCGAGTTCATAGAGTATGATAGCCATCGCCGGACCCCCGCGTTGCCGATTTGGAGCCGGAGTGTCGTGGCCGCGCGGCCACCGGTCAACGTCAAACCGCGCACTCGCTGTGTCTTGCGGACAACGGCCATCGGACATGATAATTGTGGGCCATGGCAAATGTTGTCACCGTTTCATGAACGTCGTCGTCCCCGTCCGCGCCCGGTTGGCGATCGAGGTGGTGCACGATCTGGTGTGCCCGTGGTGCTTCCTGGGCATGCGCCGGCTGATGCGCACGCTGCGCCGGCGGCCGGAACTGCTCTACGACATCACATGGCGGCCGTTCCTGCTCAATCCTGACATGCCGCGCGCCGGGATGAGCCGCAGCGACTACGTGATCCGCAAATTTGGCGGCGAGGAACGGGCCCGGCGGCTCTATGCCTCGATCAGCGATATCGGCCGCGCCGAGGGCATCGCGTTCCGCTTTGATCTCATCCGCCGTACCCCCTCCTCGGTTGATGCCCACCGCCTCGTCCGCTTCGCCGCGCGTTCGGGGCTGGCGAGCGAGATGGTGGAGGCGCTGTTCGCCACCCATTTCACCGAGGGGCGGGATATCGGGGATGTGAGTGTGTTGATCGAGACCGCTGCCGTGGTTGGCCTCAATGCCATCGAGGCACAGCGCTTCCTGCTCAGCGATGTGGAAACCGAGAGCATCCACGCCGAGAACCCGCGCGCCCACCGCCTGGGCATCAACGGCGTGCCGTGTTTCGTGTTCGGGGATGGCCACGCCATCGCCGGCGCGCAGGAGGCCGAGGTGATCGAGCGGATGCTGGATGTCGCCGCGGTGGACGCGCTGGGATGACCGACGCCGACGCGCTGCTCGCCGCGGCCCGCGCGGCCGCCACCGCCTCCTATTCGCCCTACTCGCATTTCCGCGTCGGCGCCGCGGTGCGGGCGGGCGGGCGGGTGTTTTCCGGCTGCAATGTCGAGAACGCCTCGTACGGGCTGACCATCTGCGCCGAGCGCAATGCCATTTTCGCCGCCGTCGCCGCCGGCCATCACCGCATCGAGGCCATCGCGCTCGCCTGCGTCGATGCCGGGCCCGAGGCTCCTGCCGGTTCGCTGATGCCGTGCGGCGCCTGCCGCCAGGTGATGGCCGAATTCGCCGGGCCGGACCTGCCGGTCAGCATCGACGGCGCCGGCACTGTCAGCCTCGATGATTTGCTTCCCAACGCTTTCCGCCTGACCTGAGGACCCAATTTTCATGACCGGCATGCTCACCCTGGATGAACTCAAGGCCGAAACCGCTGCCGGCCGCATCGATACCGTCATCGTCGCGATGACCGACATGGCCGGGCAACTCATCGGCAAGCGTTTTCACGCGCAGTTCTTCGTCGATGGCGCGCATGACGAAACCCATGCCTGCAACTACCTGCTGGCCGATGACATCGACATGGAGCCGGTGCCCGGCTACGCCGCCGCAAGCTGGATGCAGGGCTACGGCGACTTCGTGCTCAAGCCCGACATGGCGACGCTGCGCCGCATCCCCTGGCTCGAAGGCACCGCGCTGGTGCTGGCCGATGTGCTGGATCACCACCACGAACCGGTGCCGCACGCGCCGCGCAACATCCTGAAAAAGCAGCTCGGCCGCCTCGCCGCTCTCAACATGCGGGCCTACTGCGCCTCGGAACTCGAATTCTATTTGTTCGACGAAAGCTACGAGGCTATCGCGGCCAAGCGCTTCCACGAGCCGAAAACCGCCGGGTCCTACATCGAGGACTACCACATCTTCCAGACCACCAAGGAAGAGCCGGTGATGCGCGCCATCCGCAACGGGCTGCAGGGCGCCGGTATTCCGGTGGAGAACTCCAAGGGCGAGTGGGGGCCCGGCCAGGAGGAAATCAACGTGCGCTACGCCGAGGCGCTCGATATGGCGGACCGGCATACGATTCTGAAGAACGGCATCAAGGAAATCGCCCACGGGCAGGGCAAGGCCGTCACCTTCATGAGCAAGTGGCGCTACGACCTCGCGGGCTCATCCAGCCATGTCCATCAGTCCCTGTGGGATGCCACCGGCAAGACGCCGCTGTTCGTGGACGCCCGGGGGGAGCACGGCATGTCCGACCTGATGAAGCACTACATGGCCGGGCAACTGACCCATGCCAGCGAGATCGCCTATTTCCTGGCGCCCTACATCAACTCCTACAAGCGCTTCCAGGCCGGCACCTTCGCGCCCACCCGCGCGGTGTGGAGCGTGGACAACCGTACCGCCGGCTTCCGCCTGTGCGGCGCCCACAGCAAGGCGATCCGGGTGGAATGCCGGGTGGGGGGCGCCGATATCAACCCCTACCTCGCCTTCGCAGCCCTGATCGCCGCCGGCATCGCGGGGATCGAGAACAAGCTGACGCTGGAACCCGCCTTCACCGGCGATGCCTATACCGGCAAGCGGCTGCGCGACATTCCGAAGACCCTACGTGCCGCCACGCTCTCGCTGCGTAAATCCGCCATGCTCCGCGCCGCCATGGGGGACAACGTGGTGGACCACTACCTCCACGCCGCCGAGTGGGAGCAGTTCGAATACGATCGCCGTATCACCGATTGGGAGCTGAAGCGCGGGTTCGAGCGGAACTGACCATGACCGACCTCATCACCTGCATCTCCCCGGTGGACGGCTCGGTCCACGTGCAGCGCCTGGCCGTCAGTGACGCCGAGATCACCACCGCCACCAAGACCGCACGCGCCGCCCAGCGCGCCTGGCGCCATACGTCGATCGCCGAGCGCGCCCGGGTGTGTCTCGCCGCGGTGGAGGCGATGCTGGCCATGGAAGCCGAGATCGTGCCGGAACTGGCGTGGCAGATGGGCCGGCCGATCCGCTACGGGGCGGGCGAACTACGTGGCTTTGCCGAGCGCGCCCGCCACATGATCGCCATCGCGCCGGCGGCCCTGGGTGACATCGATCCTGGCGCCAAGGAAGGCTTCACCCGCTTCATCCGCCGCGAGCCGCTGGGCCTGGTGATGGTGGTGGCGCCGTGGAACTACCCGTATCTCACCGCGGTGAACTCGGTGATCCCCGCCTTGATGGCCGGCAACGCGGTGATCCTCAAGCATGCCGCCCAGACGCAACTCGTGGGCGATCGGTTCCAGATGGCGTTCGATCGCGCCGGGCTGCCGGCCGGGCTGTTCCGGACGCTGCGGCTCAGCCACGCCCAAACCGCCAAGATGATCAGCGCCGGACTGCTCGACCAGGTCAACTTCACCGGCTCGGTGCCCGGCGGGCGCGCCATGGAGCAGGCCGCGGCCGGTACCTTCACCGGCATCGGCCTCGAACTCGGCGGCAAGGACCCGGCCTATGTGCGCGCCGACGCCGACCTCGCGCATGCCGTCGAGAACCTGGTGGACGGCGCGTTCTTCAACTCCGGCCAGTCCTGCTGCGGCATCGAGCGCATCTACGTGCATGCCGACCTCTATGACCGTTTCGTCGAGGGCGCCGTGGAACTGACGAAAACCTACGTGCTCGATACCCCCCTCGCCGAGGCCACCACGCTGGGCCCGATGGTGAAAACCGAGGCCGCCGAATTCGTGCGCGGCCAGATCGCCGACGCCGTGCGTGCCGGCGCACGGGCGCTGATCGACCCCAGGCACTTCGGCCGCGATGCCGCCGGCACCCCCTATCTGGCGCCGCAGATCGTCACCGGCGTGGACCACTCCATGGCAATCATGATGGAGGAAACCTTCGGCCCCGCCGTCGGCATCATGAAAGTGCACAATGACGACGAAGCCGTCCACCTGATGAACGACAGCCCGTTCGGCCTCACCGCGGCAATCTGGACCCGCGACGCCACCGCCGCCCAACGCATAGGCGATACGCTGGAAGCCGGTACGGTGTTCATGAACCGCTGCGATTACCTCGATCCGGCCCTGGCCTGGACCGGCGTGAAGGATACCGGGCGGGGGGCGACCCTGTCCGTGGTGGGCTACGAGACGCTGACGCGGCCGAAGTCTTTTCATTTTCGGATGGGGTAGTAGGGAAGCAAGGCTCCGCCGGCAAAGGGGCTCGCCCCTTTGATCCCATTACCGCTCGCGGTTGGGGCGATGGCCTTCAGGGGGTAACGCCGTCCTTGCTTGCGCCGCAGGCAATAGGCGTCGTGCCACTATGGGCTTCGCCAGTCTCCCACCAACAATCTTGACCGCACCTGAAGGCCATCGCCCCAGCCGCCAGCAGTGATGGGTTCTAAGGGGCGGAGGCCCCTTAGCCGGCGGAGCCTTGCTTCTCCCTCACCTCTACTCGATCGCACTCGCAGACCGAGCAATCTCCCGCAGCGCAAACTTCTGGATCTTCCCGGTAGACGTCTTCGGCAACTCACGGAAGATGAAGGTTTTCGGCACCTTGTAGCGGGCAAGGTGGGCGCGGCAGTGATCGCGCAGGTCGTCCTCCGTCACCTGGGCGCCGGGGCGGATTTCGAGGAATGCGCACGGGGTTTCGCCCCATTTCTCGTCGGGTTGCGCCACCACGGCGGCGTTCATCACGGCGGGGTGGCGGAACAGCACGTCTTCCACTTCGATGGAGGAGATGTTTTCGCCGCCCGAGATGATGATGTCTTTCGAGCGGTCCTTGATCTTGATGTAGCCATCGGGCTGGATCACCGCGAGGTCCCCGGTGTGGAACCAGCCGCCGGCGAAGGCAGCGTCGGTCGCCCGGGGGTTCTTGAGGTAGCCTTTCATGGTGATGTTGCCGCGGAACATGATCTCACCCATGGTTTCGCCGTCCCACGGCACGTGTTGCATGGTTTCGGGGTCCATCACGCTGACGGCTTCCTGGAGTGGCGTGCGGACGCCCTGGCGGCCGTTGCGTTCGGCGCGGCGGTCGATCGGCAAATGTTCCCAGGCCTCCTGCTTGGCGCAGACGGTGGCGGGGCCATAGACCTCGGTGAGTCCGTAGACATGGGTGAGGTCGATGCCGATGGCTTCGGCGCCTTCGATGATGGCGGCGGGCGGGGCGGCACCGGCGACCTGGCCGGCGATTTTGCCGGTGATGCCGGCGCGCAGTTCGGGGGCCGCGTTGATCAGCATGGCGTAGACGATGGGGGCGCCGCACATGTGGGTGACGCCGTTTTCGCAAATGGCGTCAAAGCACGCCTTGGCCTCGACTTTTCGCAGGCACACGTTGATGCCGGCGCGTTCGGCGATGGTCCAGGGGTAGCACCAGCCGTCGCAGTGGAACATCGGCAGGGTCCAGAGGTAGACCGGGAAGTGCGGCATGCCCCAGTTCAGCACGTTGCTGATGGCGTTCAGGGTGGCGCCGCGATGGGAGTAGACGACGCCCTTGGGGTCTCCGGTGGTGCCGGAGGTGTAGAGCAGGGAGATCGGCTCCCATTCGTCGGCCGGCGGTTGCCAGTCGTATTCGGGGTCTCCCTCGGCGAGGAAGGCTTCGTAGCGGATGGCGCCGACATCCTCGCCGCCGTGATATTCCGGGTCATCGATGTCGATCACCAGGGGGGGCGTGTCGAGGAGCGCGAGGGCGGCCTTGATGGTGGCGGAGAATTCGCGATCGGTGATCAGCACTTTCGCTTCGCCGTGGCGCAGCATGAAGGCGAGGGTTTCGACATCGAGCCTGGTGTTGAGGGAGTTCAGCACCGCGCCGCACATCGGCACGCCGAAATGGGCCTCGTAGATGGCCGGTGTGTTGGGGCACATGATGGCCACGGTGTCGTTCTTGCCGATGCCGCGGCGGGCCAGGGCCGAGGCCAGGCGGCGGCAGCGGGCGTAGGTTTCCACCCAGGTGAAGCGCTGCGCCCCGTTCACCACCGAGAGCCGGTGCGGATAGACCGCGGCGGCGCGGGCGATGAAGGTGAGCGGCGTGAGGGCCGCGTGGTTGGCCGCGTTGCGGTCGAGGTGCTGGGTGTAGGCGATGCTCATCGTGCGGCTCCGTGGACGTCGGCTTCCTGCGTTCGGTTTACTCCACATTCGCCGTACATGAAAAACCCGCCCACCGTAGCCGGTGGGCGGGCGTTCATCGGGCAGTGACGGCGAATTACGCGCGGCGACGGCGGGCGATGCGGGCGAGGCCGAGCAGGCCGGTGCCGAGGAGCGCGAGGCTGGCGGGCTCGGGCACCACGGCGTCAAACGACAGCGTCACGGTCTGGCCGGCGATGGTGGGCGTATCCATGAGGTTCACATAGATATGGCCGGCATCGTAGGTCACGCGCGAGGCGTCGAAACCGCCCCAGTTGTATGAGACCAGGCTGACGTTGGCGAACATCTCGGCGCCGAAGGTGGGGTCGTTGATGTCGGACAGCACGATGCCGTGGAAGGCGTCGGGGGCGGTGACATGGGCAAACGGGCCGCCGTCACGGATGTCGGTGATGATCACGCCGGTATCGGTGAGGTCGATATCGAAGGTGGGGTTTTCGGCCCCGGTGAGGCCGAGGTTGGTGATCTCGACGCCGGCCCCGTCCACCTCGGTGAACGGTCCGCTATAGATGCTGCCAAGCACGTAGGCCTGCCACGCGACGGTGATGGTATCGCCGGTCAGGCCCGAAGCCTGGGCGGGGGCGGGGCGGGGGCGGTGGCGGCGAGGCCGAGGGCTGCGATGCCGGCGGCCAGAAAGTGACGAAAAGACATTGAAACTCCACTCTTGCTTTTGGTGCCGCTGGCCAGGGTCTGGCTAACTTCGTCAACGGCTTCGTAAACACATGTAAGCGAATTGCGCACCAAAGTTTGGACATGTGTAAAAACAATAGGTTGGCGCGGGTGCACCATGCCCTGGCGGGAACAATGTGAAGTCCACGGTTGATGTTGAGGGTTGAAAACAAACAGCGGCAATGCGCGGCGGATACGAAAACGCCTTCCGCCGCCCCTGCGGGCCACGGAAGGCGCATCGCTCGCGAAGGCGGGCAGGATCAGAAGGTCAGGACGAAGTCGGTCGCCAGGGTCAGGGCATCCTTCTTGCCGGAGAACGCCTTCACGCCGTTCATCGAGCTGTCGTAGCGCAGTTCCGGACGGATCAGCAGGCCGGTGAAGGCGGCCGGCATCGGCGGCTTGATGGTGGCGCCCACCGTCAGCGCGCCGTAGGTGCCGCCCTTGGGGGCGGACACGGCGCCGGAGGGTTTGCCGAATTCGGCGTTGACGAAGTCGAGGTTGCCGGGGAAGGCGGCGACGAAGAAGTTCTTGCTGTCGGCCCACACTTCGGCGCGGGCATTCAGGGTGACGAGTTCGTTCAGCCCGTAGGAGACGTACTGCGCCACGCCGCCGCCGTCGGCCTTGGCGAAGTCGTCGTGGATGTAGTTCAGTTCGGTCACGAAGGTCAGCGCGTCGGTCGCCTTCCAGGTGATGGCGACGTCATTCAGGTAGCGCATGTACTTGTTGGCGTTCGGCACGGTGAGGCTCGGGTTCTCGGCGCCGATGTGGCTGAGGCCGAGCACGGTGAGCTTGCCGTCGAGCAGGGTGAGCTGCGCGCCGATGATGCCGGCCAGCGCGGTGTTGTTGTCGCCCTTCTTGCCGATCGAGGTGTTCACGCCGGTATCGATGCCGCCGTAGATGTCGATCATCGGGGTGGCGTGCAGGATGGCCAGGCCGCCGGTGTGCTTCAGCGGGATGCCGAAGTTGAAGATGTAGGAATGCGAGTAGAACGGGTTGGTGACGGGGTCGATGGTCTCGTAGCCAAGCGGGGTGGAGTACTGGCCGACCTTGGCGTCAATGCCGCCCTCGGTCAGTACTGGGGCATGCAGGGTCACGTTGGCTTCGACGATGTCGTACTGGTAGCGGCTCTTGGAGGCGCGATCGAACTCGCCGAGGAAATGGGTGTAGCGGGCATCGGTGCCGCCGAGCAGTTGCAGCTTGAAGCCGACGTCCCAGCCGGTCTCCTTGGGGTCAATCGCGCGGGCCACAGTGAACAGCGTCTGGTTGAGCAGGATGGTGTTCGGCTTGTCGGTGAACAACTGGCCGAAGTTGTTGCTGGTCTTCTGGGTGTTGGCGGTGAAGCCGGCTTCGATCTGCAGGCCGAAGGTGATGCTGCTGGCCCAGGTCGCCGGCGGCTTGGCGTCCTCGGCGCGGGCGAGGCTGGGTGCGAGGGCCAGCGCGCCGGCCGCAAGCGCGAACATCAGGGGAGAGCCGGGGTGCCGTGGCGTGGATTTCGTCATGGGGCAGTCGTCCTTCATGGAACTTAGGGGGTCGTCGGGCCGATACCGGCTTTGCAGTTCAAGTTTCGTGCCAACGCTGCGGCGCAGCAGAACTGCACCACAGCGGCCGGGATGGGCGGGGAATGCATGTATTGACGGCAGGCGGCGCCGCGACTGTACATTTTTCAGTCACTACGGTGATCATCTGCACCGAAGACGGGCCAAGGCGCTCACCGCGTTGCATGGCTGATCACGCCACCGCCATGCACCATGGTGTGCATCGCGTCGGTGATGTTGCGCACCAGCAGCGCCCCGATGAGGGCCAGTGCGATGAGCATGAGCGCCTTGAGGCAGTGTTCGGTCCGTGGCATCGCGGTTACCGGCGTCACCGATGCCGCGCGATGCGGCGAACCGGCCAGGTGGCCTGCAACGCAGTGGCACTCAATTCCACCAGGCGCCACGCCAGGTAGGCAACCACCACCAGGATGAACGTCATCGCACCTGTACTCCCGTCGTTGGATGATCGAACGGCGGCAAAGATGCGGGGGTGGGCATAGGAAATCCACCGGGTGCGGCGGGCGCCGGCATAGGGGAGTCATAGGGGAGGACGCGCACGAAAAACCCCGCCCCCGTTTCCGGGGGCGGGGCTGTTTCGGCCGGTCGAGGCTTGACGCTTAGACCGAGTAGTACATCTCGAACTCGACGGGGTGCGGGGTGTGCTCGAACTTGTACACTTCCGTCCACTTCAGCTCGATGTAGCTCTCGATCTGGTCCTTCGAGAACACGTCGCCGGCCAGCAGGAAGTCATGGTCGGCGGCCAGCGCGCCGAGGGCTTCACGCAGGCTCCCGCACACGGTCGGGATGTCCTTCAGTTCTTCCGGCGGCAGGTCGTACAGATCCTTGTCCATCGGGTCACCGGGGTGGATCTTGTTCTTAATGCCGTCGAGGCCGGCCATCAGCATCGCCGCGAAGGCGAGGTACGGATTGGCGGTCGGGTCGGGGAAGCGAACTTCCACGCGCTTGGCCTTCGGGTTGGTCGCATACGGGATGCGGCACGAGGCGGAGCGGTTGCGGGCCGAGTAGGCCAGCAGCACGGGGGCCTCGAAGCCCGGGATCAGGCGCTTGTAGCTGTTGGTGGCCGGGTTGGTGAAGGCGTTGACGGCCTTGGCGTGCTTGATGACGCCGCCGATGAAGTAGAGGCACATCTCGGAGAGATCGGCGTAGCCGTTGCCGGCGAA
>CAIMWH010000157.1 GCA_903845065.1 uncultured Rhodospirillales bacterium
ATCCGTGATTATCTTCATCCACACCAGATGAGCGGCCCCGCATCATCCAGGCAAGGCGGTCCTCGGCGTAGGGATACGGTGATCTCGTGGTGGCTGGAAGGAACACCGATGGCCAACCATGTCGCTTGGCCGATTGCCCAACTGGTGCCCGACCTGACCGCCCGAACCATCGGCCCGACGATCAACCAAATCGTCAGGGTGATCATGGCGGTGACGGTCGCATCACGATCATCGGGAGGACGATTGTCGGTGTCGGGTGGCCGGTCGGGGTGGGCTTGCTGGTCGGTAGTCTTCGGGGCAAGCCTGTGCGGCCCCCGTGTTCGTCGCCGCAATGCCGATGTTGCCTGTGCCGACTCCACCCAGGGCGAGAGCATTGTGGTGTGGGCAAGCCGGAGGCGATGAACAGCCGCTCTACGACCGATACACCTTTTCCGGCTAATGGTTTAGGGAGGAACCTCCGGCTGCGCGAGCAAGCGGGGCGCTCTTACAAAACCGCTGCACTACCGCTGTGCTAACCCGGCGCGGGTCGGGATTTAGCATGCATGGCTTGTCTCGGGAACACCCGCGTTGTGTGCGAAAGTCCTGCGATTTCGGGATGTCGGCCTGGCGCCGCATGCGTTCATCGCCGCCCCACCCTGCGGCGATGTTTCACCATCGGCATCTACGGCTTGAGACGTAGCGGGGTTTTTCTGCTAGGGTGCTGGATTGCCCTGCGCGCTTGCCGGTATCGGGAGCGACGATATCAACTCCGAAGGTTTTTCTGCCCCGATGCTGACGCCGTTCTCGTCCGAAGATCTCGGCCGCATCTTTGATGCGCGCACGCTTACCAAGGGGCGCTCCCTTGCACTGCTCGGCACCGTGGTGGCGGCGCTGGGCGACACGGCGATTTCCATCGTGGTGGAACATCTCGGCCAGCGTCATACCGCCAGCATCGCCACCACGGCGCTCGGGCCGCGGGTGATTTTCACCAATATCTGCAGTTGCGGCTCGCAGAACTGCGCCCATCTCGCCGCCGGCGCGCTGGCGGCTCTCGATCGCTATCCGGTGTTGCGCAAGCCGGTGCAGAACAGCTTCCTCGATACGCTGACGACCCCCGGCGCCGATGAACGCCAGCGCCTGGTGTTCGAGCTTTCGCCCGGCGAGCCCCCGGCGGCGTGCTTCGTCACCACCCTCATGGTGGGCGAGCGCACCGGGCGGCTGACGGTCACCACGCCCGCCGCGGTGCTGGCTGATCGGACCAACAGCGAAACCACCAAGATCATGGCCAAGATGCTGGGCGGGGGGAATATCGGGCGCAGCGCCATCGCGCCGGCGTCCGTCACCTCGGTGCTGGGCCTGCTCGCGCGGATCGGCAAGGCGCGCTGGCATGCCACGGGCAAGCCGTTGAAACTGGGCGAGGATCGTGCCTTCGCCGCCAATGTGCCGCCGAACCTGCCGCCGAAATCGGCCGTCATCCTGGGCGATACCGGGCCGTGGTATGTCGATGGCGATACCGGAGCGGTCGGCCGGGTGCGCCTGCGCCAGGGGGCGCCGGCGGCCGCGCAACCCGTGGCCAAGGCGGCGCCCGCCCCGGTCGCCGCGCCGATGGCCGCACCCAAGCGCCCGGCCGGCGTGGCCCCGAGCCCGACCTTCCGCCGCCCCGAACCGGCCCGTGCCCCCGCCCGCCCCACCGGCCGTTCGCCGCAGCGCCATGCCCCGGAGCGTCGCGAGCCCGAATACCGCTCGGGCCCCGCCATCGTCTCCGCGCCCGAGCCGGTGATCCTGGAGGCCCCGCTCACCCCGGTGCTGCGGCTGCGCCAGGTGGAATGCCCGGACGACTTCGGCAAGATGCAGAAGATCGACGCCCTCACCATTGATTTCGACTATGATGGCGTGCTGACCGCTGCCGATGACGAGCGTCAGTTCGTGCGCGTGGTGCGGCCGGGCGATGCGCCGGGCAAGCACAGCTTCGTCCGCCGGGACCGTGCGGCCGAAACGGCGGCGCTGGAGGCCCTGCGCCAGGACGGCTTCAGCCAGATGCGCATCGCGGAAGGCTCCACCGCCAAAGGCCGCATGGTGTTCACCTATCGCGGCCGCGATGCCTCCGAGCGCTGGCAGGCCTTCGTCGCCGAGCGGGTGCCGGCGTTGCAGGGCCTGGGCTGGCGCAACCAGATCGACCGTGATTTCGGCCCGCGCCATGTGCAGTCCGTCGGGGATTATGACCTGCGGGTGTCGGACGCCGAGGCCGGCTCGTTCGAACTCGATTTCGGCATCGAGATTGACGGCTCGCGTGTGCCGCTGCTGCCCATCCTGGTGCGCCTGCTCGATCGCGGCGGCATGGACAATGCCCAGATCGAGGGCGAGGACCTCATCACCAGCCTCGATGACGACCGCATCCTGCGCCTGCCCGCCGAGCGCATGCGCCGCCTGCTCACCGTGATGGCGGATCTGCTGGAAGCGGCGCGCCGCACCGCCGATGGCGGCCTGGTGCTGCCGGACGGCGAAGCGGCCAGCGTGCTGGACCTCGAGGACCTGCTGCACACCCGCTGGGAGAACGCGGCGGCCATCGAAGCCTATGCCCAGCGCTTCCGCGGTGCCGCCGACATCGAACCCGTCACCGTGCCGGCCAGCTTTACCGCCACCCTGCGGCCCTACCAGCAGCATGGTGTCGACTGGTTGCAGCACCTGCGAGCCCACGGGCTCGGCGGCTTCCTGGCCGATGACATGGGGCTCGGCAAAACCGCGCAGACCATCGCCCATATCGTCATCGAGCATGAGGAAGGCCGCCTCGATCGGCCCGTGCTCATCGTGGTGCCGACCAGCCTGGTCAGCAACTGGACCGCCGAACTGGCAAAATTCGCGCCAAAACTGCGGGTTGCGGTGCTGCACGGGATCGAGCGGCACGAGCGCCGGTCGGAACTCGACGGCATCCATGTCGTCATCACCACCTACACCGTGCTGGCGCGCGATATCGAGGAGATGAAGCTGATCCCCTGGCACATCGCGGTGCTGGACGAGGCGCAGGTGATCAAGAGCCCGGATGCCAAGGCGACCAAGGCGGTCTGCCAACTCGATACCCGCCACCGCATCTGCCTGTCCGGCACCCCGATCGAGAACAACCTGCAGGAGCTGTGGAGCGAGTTCGCCTTCCTGATGCCCGGCCTCCTGGGCGATCGCAAAGGCTTCGCCAAGCGCTTCCGCACCCCCATCGAGAAGAACAACGACGCCGTCCGCCGGGTGCAGCTGATCCGCCGCATCAAGCCCTTCCTGCTCCGCCGTACCAAGGGCGAGGTGGCGACCGACCTGCCGCCGCGCCACACCATCCTGCGCCGCATCAACCTCGCCCCGGAGCAGCGCGAACTCTACGAAACCATCCGCGGCACCTTGCAGGACGAAGTGCGCGAAAAGATCGCCGAACTCAGCGCCGCCCAGAGCCGCATCGTGGTGCTCGACGCGCTGTTGAAGCTGCGCCAGGTCTGCTGCGATCCGCGCCTGGTCAAGCTGCCCTCGGCTCGCCTGGTCGATACCTCCAGCAAGCTCGATGACCTGATGGAGATGCTCACTGAGATGATCCCCGAAGGCCGCCGCATCCTGCTGTTCTCGCAGTTCACCTCCATGCTCGATCTCATCAAGCCGCGCATCACCGAGGCCGGCATCAAATACGTCGAGCTGCGCGGCGACACGCGGGACCGCGCCGAGCCGGTGCGCGCGTTCGAGGCCGGCGAGGTGCCGTTGTTCCTCATCAGCCTCAAGGCGGGCGGCCGCGGCCTCAACCTGACCTCGGCGGATACCGTGATCCACTACGATCCATGGTGGAACCCGGCCGCCGAGGACCAGGCGTCGGACCGGGCGCATCGCATCGGGCAGACCAAGTCGGTGTTCGTCTACAAGCTGATCGCCGCCGACACGGTGGAGGATCGCATCGTCGAGTTGCAGCGCCGCAAGGCCGAACTCGCCAATATCGCACTCAGCGAGGAAGGCGACCTCGAGGGCATCGAGATCGACGACCTGGAGTTCCTGTTCGGCACCGATGACGCCAAGATGGCGGCCTGAGCCGCCGGCTCAGGTTGCCGCCCGCGCGAAGGACAGGCTGAACACAGCACCCTCGCTGCCGTTGCGCACGGTGATGGCGCCCTCCATGGCGCGCATCGCCGAGCGGCAGATCGACAGGCCGAGGCCGGTGCCGGTGGACATGTCCTTGGTGGTGAAGAACGGGGTGAACACCCGCTCGATGAGCGCCGTTGGAATGCCGCCGGCGTTGTCCTCCACGTCAAGCAGCACCCGGTCGCCTTCCACGCAGGCGGACAGCCGGATCTTGCCATATCGCACGCCGGCAGCCTGCAACGCATCGCGGGCATTGCCGAGCAGGTTGAGCAACACCTGCTCGATGCGGACCACCTCGCCCAACACCAGCGGCAGGTCGGCGGGCAGCGCGACCTCCAGCAGCACGCCATGCGCCGACAGCGAGGAACCGATCAGCCCGATGGCGGCGTTGACCGCATCGATGATGGCCACGGGGACATTGCCGCCGGCGATCGGCAGGGTGAAATCGCGCAGGTTCTGGATGATCTTGCCGGCCCGCTGCGTCTGCCGCACGATCCGGTCGCACAGGCCCTGCATCGACGGGCCATCACCGGCGCCGTCCGCGTAGAGCGCCGCCCCGGTTTCGGCCAGCAGTGAAATGGTGGTCAACGGCTGGTTGAGTTCATGGGCCAGGCCGCTGGCCATTTCACCGAGGGTGGCGAGGCGGCCGGCATGGGCGATCTGCGCCATGCGCTCGCGCTCCTCCGTCACGTCCGACCAGATCGCGATGACCTCGCGAATGCCGTCGGCGCGGGGATTGGCACGAAATGACCCATGGACCACGCATATCTGGCCGTTCGGATGGTGGTAGGGCACCTCGGCGGTGGCGTGGCCGACGGTGATGGCGCGCATCATCGCATCGCGCAGCACGGCGAGGTCACCGGGGCTGAAGTGGTTGCAGTAGGCCCGGGCGGCGAAGGCCTCGAGCGAGAGGCCGAACAGCCGTTCGATCGCGGGTGAGCTGTAGCTGTGGTCCCAGTCACCGTTGGCAGTCTGCCGCAGCCGTTGCAGGCCGCCGGGCAGCTCGTCGATGAGCATTTCCAATTCGCGGGCCGCCTCGCGCTGGCGCTCGGCGGCGATATGGTGGGCGGTGGTGTCGCGGCTGACGGCCACCCAATTGGCGAGCCACCCCGACGAGTCCGTCACCGGCGCGATGTTCACGTCGCTCCACAGCGTGGTGCCGTCCTTGCGGTGCACCAGCAGCTCCTGGCGCACCGGCTGGCGCTGATCGAGGGCATCGCGGATGGCGGCGCGCCCGTCCACCGCCGTACTGTCCCCGAACAGCATGCGCGGGGACCGGCCGATCACCTCCTCGGCGGTGTAGCCGCTATCCGCGGTAAAGGCCGGATTGACGTAGACGATGCGCGGCCCGGGCGGGGCGATCGGCCCGCCCTCGGTGATGATGAACGGATCGGGGCTTACCTCGATGGCGCGGCGCAGCAGCACGGCCTGGTCGTGGTCGCGCAGTCGCCGCATCAGCGCGCGCAGCACCGGCGACGCCTCGCGCAGTACGGCGATGATGTCGTCAAGCTGCGCCGGCACGGTGGCGAAGCTGACGGCGCCGGCATAGCGCACGCCGTCAAGGTCGATCTGGATGATGACGCCCACCTTCAGCCCCAACTCCACCGCCCGGCGCGAGCGCGGATGCTGGTTGAGATCGAGCTTGGTGAGTTCGGTGACGATGATGGGGAATTCGCTGATCAACGCGGCGCCGATCTGCGAGTTCTCGGTGGTGAGCGGATCGACATGCAGGGCGGCGATGAATGCGTTGTCGCGGAACGCATCCCGTCCGGAACTGCCGACGAACAGCACCGTTCGGTTGTCGGGCGCGAGCCGGTAGAAATGGCAAACCGCGGCACCGGTGACGGAAATCAGCGTGTCGGCCACGGCGGACATCGCGCTGGGGAAGTCGGCCGATTCGGAGGTGACGGTCAGCAGCCGCTCGGTGAGGCTGCCGATATCGGCCAGCACCTGGTTGCGCGCGGCATGCGCCTGCAATTCGATCAGGCGGCCGGCGGCGGCGGCGAGATGCGCCAGGACGGCAAGATCAGCCGGCGCGATCCCGTCACGCGGGGCGGTCGCGGCCAGGGCGAGCACGCCGAGCAGGCATCCGCCGCTGGCGCGCAGCGGCAGGCCGGCGAAGAAGTGGAGGGGAGGCGGGGCAGCGTGCCCGGCGCTATTGCCCAGCACCAACTGCTCGCCGGTCGCGGTCACCTGGGCGCAGAGGGCCAGCAGATCATCACCTGAGGGCGCCCGGGCGCTATCCTCGGCGCGTGTTGTCCCGGCATTTGCAATAATGTGCTCGCCGGCATCGGTACTGCGGGTGATGACGGCGATACCGTACCCGAGCACGTGCAGGGCGGCAGCCGCAAGGCCCTCCAATCCCGCGTCGGACGCGGTGGTTCCGCAGCTTGTGCTCGTTGAAGATTCGCACATGAAAATATGATCTCGTTATCGGTATAATAGCACGTCCATCACTCCACCACGGCAGCCACCGTGTCAATCATTGGAGCCGCGCTCAGAAGTAGCGGATGACCTGCATGGTGGCGCCGAGGGCCGACTTGAGGCTACCATAGGCGCTACGCGGCGGCCCGAAATTGGCGCCGAGATAGGCCCCCGCCGTCCAGGCCCGATCGATGTTCCATACCGCCGAGACCTGCGCGGTGGCCGATCCGTCATCGAGGCTGACGAAGGTGAGGGCCGTGAGGTCAACGTCGCGCAGCAGCCCGTCCGGCCAGTCCGCCCGCAGGAAAATCTGCTGGCGCGCCACCGGGAGTTGCTGGTCTGCGGCGTAGGCGCGCTCGTACCACATCTCGCCCCCGATCAGCGGGGAGGCATGGCCGAGGGCGAACCAGCGCTGCCAGTCCGTCCGCGAGAAGCCCGCCTCGTGGAAGATGTATTCGAGATTGACGGTGACTTTCGATTCCCCCGTCCAGGCGAACCCCACCGCGAGGTCATTGCGAAAACCTCGGGCGGTCGAGGCATTGGGCAGCAGCGGCGCGTTGGCGGGCAGGGTGCCGGTGCGGATGCCATAGGCGATCGCCTCGGCGGCCAGGCTCTGGGACTGGCCGCCCGACCATTCGCCATACACCACCATCTGCTGGCCGATGGGGGTGGAGATATTGGAGCCGATGCGGGTGCGGCCATCCTTGCCGTAGACCAGCAGTTCGGGCGCGATATCGCCGACATCGGCGTGCAGGGTGGCGAGCCAGCGGTCGGCGGCGTTGGTGCGGTCGAAATGCGGATCGAGCGGCGCGGTGGCGCCCTGGCCGATACGGGTGGGGTCGAACAAGCGGGGCGCGTAGGCGAAACTCACCGCCCCCCAGTCGGCGATGTGCTGGGCGCGCACCATCAGGGTGCCCAGGCGGTTCTCGCGCAGCGCCGAGGGATCGGCGGTGGCCTGGTCCAGCAGGGTGCCGGCGCGGAAGAAATCGGTAGGGTTGAAACCGAGCGCCACGCCGTTGCGCAGGTTGATCCGCCCGGCCTCGACATAGGTGCGCGGCGCCGCCTCCCAGGTGGCATAGGCCTCGCGCAGATCGTTGGAGGCGGTGCGCCCCTGCCCGAAACCCAGCCCGTCGCGGGCGAACAGGTTGAGCCGGTCACTAAAGGTGACGGCGACATCCTGCCCCAGGTCCCACTGCCAGCGCCCGTTGAGGCTGGTGCGATCCTGCCAGCGCGGTGTCCGCGCGCCCGGCACCGGCACCACCAACGCATCGCGCAGCCCGCTGACGGCGAGCGCCTGTTCGAGCGACAATTTGCCGCGGGCCTGCGCTGGCGGCTCGCTCACCTGCGGCGCCTCGGTGACAGCGCCGGGGATCATGTCGAGGTCGCTGTTCTCGTCGGCCAGCGCCGCGCCGGCGTGCAGGACAGCGACCAGCGCGAGGGCGGCGATCCGCATCAGTCGATCTTCAGGCGGGGCAGGTAGTCGCGCTGGAACCAGGCGTCGGGGATGTCCTGCGGCCGCATGTCGCTGGAGGCGACCGAGGTGACGAGGGTGGAGTCCACCGCGTCGATCAGGATTGTCTCGGTGGGCCGCTGCACCCCAAGCTGCTCCTGGTAGCGCCGGTAGTAGGACACCTTCAGCAGCCGTCCGCTGTCCGAATAGAACTTGCCCTTCACCATGCGGTAGGTGCCCTGTTCGAGCCAGATCTCGATGCGGCTGTAGATGGCGTCCGGCCCGCCGGCCGCGAGATCGAGGTGCCAGGTGGCGCGGGGCTGGCGGTCGGCGTCCTGCAAGGTTTCGGGGCCGACGAGTTTTGCCTTGTAGTCGCGCTGCATGTTGATGGTCAGCACGTCCCCGTTGGAGGCCTGGCCGACCAGGCGCTGCTGGGCGGAAATCCGCACCGCGGCCTTGGAGGACGGATCGTAGAACCACAGCGTCGAGCCGGCATACAGCACCAGCTTGCCGGCATCGCGCGGCGGCTCGACGTAGCGGACGAGGTTGTTGAACTGCCCGGTCTTCTTGTCCTCGCGGGCGAACACTACCAGCACCACCTTGTCCCGCGGCCGGCCGCCCACGTAGTCGGTCAGGGTGGACGTTACGCGGAACGGCTGGCCCGGATTGCGGATGGCGTCCGCGGCGGCCACCATTTCCTGCGCGGATATCGGCGGGGTCTGGGCGAAGGCCGGAGCGGCCAGCAGCAGGGCAGGGGCGGCGAGCAGGGTGCGGCGGTGCATGGCGGTTCCTCCTAGACGTGGCGCAGCGCGTCAACCACCGGCAGCCGGGCGGCGCGGTTGGCCGGGATGATGGCAGCCAGCGTTGTCATCACCATCAGTCCGAGCCAGATGCCGGCATGCAACTTCCACATGCCATCGATCATCACCGACAACGGCGAGGGCGCCGATTGCCCGGGCGGCAGCCAGGTGAGGCCGGCGCGGTTGACAATGGTGGCGAGCAGGATGCCAAGCAGGATGCCCGCGGTCGCACCGATCGCTCCCAGGATCCAGCCCTCCAGCAGGAACTGCCGCCGGATACCGCTGCGGCGCAGGCCGATGGCGCGCGCGGTGCCGATCTCGGCCGTGCGCTCCATCACGCTCATGCCCATGGTGTTCACCACGGTGAACAACACGATCACCCCCATGATGACGGCAATGAAGCTGAAGATGGCGCCGAACATCCCGAGCACCTGGCCATAGAATGGCACGATCTCGGTGAAGTCCCGCACTTCGAGGTCAAGGTGTCGCGCCTTGATCAACTCGGCGATACGGGCGCGGGCGGCCGGCATGTCCCGGGTATTGTGCAACTGTACCACCACAGCCACCGCGCGCTTCTCGCCGCGGCCGTACAGCAACTGCTGGGCGAGGTCGAAATGCATGATCACCATGGCATCGTCGATTTCCTTCACGCCCTGCCGGTCGGCGCGGGAGACCACCATGTTGATCACATTGGGCGCCCCGCCGGCGGTGGCGGCGAGCAGGTCGATATGCGGGCGGGTATCCACCGGCTCGGCGTTGGCGGCCTTCTCGCTGTCGGCCAGGGCAGCGATATCGGCGGCAACCGGCGCGTCAGACACGGCGGCCTTGGGTTGCGGCGGCGGGCAGTCGCCCAGGGCGAGCGCCTCGCACAGTCCCAGAACGCGGGCGAGGCCGGCGCCCAGCACCCCCTTGCTCGGATCGGCATCATCCAGCCCGCTGTCGGTGGTGCCGCGGTTGTAGTTGAGGTTGTACGGGTTCCAGCGCCGCATCATGTCGCGCTCGCCCGGCACCACGCCGGCCCCCATGAAGGTGCGCGAGACCTCGACGGCGAAGTTACCGGCGATGCCGAACAGCGCCACGGTGGGGGTCACCACGTTGGTCATCGGCGCCAGCACCGGATCGGCCCGAACCATCGCCAGCACGTCCTTGTAGCCCGGCATGCCCCAGGCGGCCGGGTTGCCGGAACCGAAGGTGAAGTAGCCGTTGCGATAGATCGCGAGGTGCCCGGTGCGGCGCACGGTGTCGGTCTGCACGCCCAGGATGATGGTGGCGACGAAGCCGCCGAACAGCACCATGGCGGTGGCCCCCACCGCGATGGCGCCCATGCTCATCACCGAGCGGCGGCGGTTGCGCAGGATATTGCGGAAGGCGATCTTGAGCAGCATCACGCGGCCTCCCTCGTGGTGTGGCCCACCAGCAAGCCGTCCCGGATGGAGAAGATCTCGTCGGCGTGGGACATCAGTTGCGGGTCATGGGTGGAGAACACGAAACTGGTGTTGTGCTCGCGCTGCACTGCCCGCATCAGCGCGATGATGGCCTCGCCGTTGGCGCTGTCGAGATTGGCGGTGGGTTCGTCGGCCAGCACCAGCGACGGCCCCTTTACCAGGGCGCGGGCGATGGCGACGCGCTGCTTCTGGCCGCCGGACAACTGGTTCGGCCGCTGGCGCGCCTGGTCGGCGAGGCCGACCTGGTCGAGCATGGCCATGGTGCGCTCGCGCCGTTCGCGGCCGGACAGGCCGAGCATCAGCAGCGGGTATTCGACATTCTCGTAAGCCGACAGCACCGGGAAGAGGTTGAAGTTCTGGAACACGAAGCCGACCGCACGGGCGCGGAAATCGGTCAGCGCGTCATCCGACAGCGCGCCGATCTTTTGCCCCGCCACCTCCACCGTACCCTTTGTCGGCCGGTCGATGCAGCCGATCAGGTTGAGTAACGTCGACTTCCCGCTGCCCGACGGGCCCACCACCATGACGAAGCGGCCACGCGGGATATCGGCGGTGATGCCGGCGAGCGCGGTGACGCGCAGCCCATCTTCCGCATAGGTTTTCTCGACGGCATCGAGCCGCACGGCGGGAGAGTCGGTCATGCGTGGTCTGCCTTCCGGAAACGTGGCGATGTGGACGGGCGGCGGGTCGGGGTGGTAGGAGTGGTACTGGACGGTACCGAGTGCAAACTATGGTACCGAACGGTACCGTGGCAAGTGACAAATGAACGACCTCCCAACCCCAGATGGGCCGACCAGACGCCAGCGCATCCTGCATGCCGCGTTCGAACTGTTCATGCAGCGCGGCTACGCCGGCACCTCCACGCTGGCCATCGCCTCGCATGCACGGGTGTCCAAGCGTGACCTCTATGCCGAGTTCGCCGGCAAGCGCGAGATTTTCGCCGCCTGCGTGAACCGCCGTTCGGCCGCCATGCGTGCGCCGCTCGAACTCGCGGCCCCACGCAACGCTGCCGAACTCGCCACCTGCCTCATCACCTACGGCACCGGCCTGCGCCTCGGGGTGAGCGATCCGCAGGTGATCGCCACCTATCGCCTCATCGTGCAGGAGGCCGCCACCGCGCCCGAACTGGCCCAAACCCTGCACGCCGAGGGCCGGATGGCGGCGTTCGGCGCGGTGTGCGCGCTATTCACCGCCGCCCAGGCCGCCGGGCTGCTCGGGCCAGGCGTGCCCGAACTCATGGCGCGGCATTTCCTCTCGCTGCTAATCGCCGACCTCATCCTGCAACACCTCCTCGGCCTGGCGCCTCCCGAGACGCCCGAGCTTGCCCGCGCCACGGCGGAGATGGCGACGGCCGCAATACTGAAGCTGTTCGCGCCGACCTGATAGCGTTGCGGTCTATGGATCGCATAGAAACAATCGATTTGATTTATACCCGGCGCCAAGGCATCCCGGCCCCATCGCCGCAACCGGAGCCCCCGCCATGAGCTACACCTATCGCCGCACCTATCGTGGCCCGATCGAAGCCGTGATCCTCGACTGGGCCGGCACCACGCTCGATTTCGGCTGCGTCGCCCCGGCCGTGGTGTTCGTCGAGGTGTTCAAGCGCCAAGGCATGGCGATCGACATGGCCGAGGCGCGCGGCCCTATGGGCGCCGGCAAGCGCGACCACATTGCCCAGATCACCCGCATGGACGGCGTGCGCGCCCGCTGGAACGCCGCCCACGGCCGCGACGCCACCGAGGCCGATATCGACGCGATGTACGCCGATTTCATCCCGCTCCAGTTGCAATCGCTGTCGGACTACTCCGCCCTCATCCCCGGTACCCTGGAAGCCGCCGCCGAAATGCGCCGCCGCGGCATCAAGCTCGGCTCCACCAGCGGCTATGACCGCGCGATGATGGCCGTCAACGTGGCCGACGCCAAACGCCAGGGCTTCGAGGTCGATACCGTGTTCTGCTCGACCGATGTCCGCCAAGGTCGGCCATACCCCTTCATGGCGCTGCAGAACGTCATCGCCCTCGGCGTCTCCACGGTGGAAGCCTGCGTGAAGGTGGATGACACTGTGCCCGGCATCGACGAGGGGCTCAACGCCGGCATGTGGACCATCGGCTTCTCGATCTCCGGCAACGAAGTCGGCCTGTCCCTCGCCGAATGGAACGCCACCCCCGCCACCGAACAGGCCCGCCTGCGCAAACGCGCCGCCACCCGCCTGCTGCAAAGCGGCGCCCACTACGTGGTGGACAGCATCGCCGACCTCATTCCGTGCCTCGACGATATCCAGGCCCGCATTACCCGCGGCGAGCGGCCATAGGACTCATCGCCGGCAATAAGGGCAGGCAAGGCGTTCTTTTTTGAAAAAAAGAACCAAAAAACTTCTCCCCGATGGCTTCGCCCCTCCACCGGGAGAGCGGCGAAGCCATCGGATAGAAAGTTTTTGCTTCTTTTTTCAAAAAGAAGCGCTTCCTTTCACCCCGGCAATAACCCCGACGCAATAGCCGCCTGCCGCGATGCCAGCATGCTCGCGGTAACCTGAAGCGCCACATCGAGCGCCCTGCGCCCCGCGTTCGCATCCACCAGCACTGGCACGCCCTCGAGGATGGCCGCGGCGAAGGCGGCATGCTCGGCCGCCAGCGCGTCATTGTCCTGCCAGGTGGCGGTTTCCAGGTGCGCGCCGTCAAGCTGCGGCAGCGGAATGCCGGGGCCACGGCCGATGGCGCTGAGGTGGCGGGCGGTGAAATCCACGTTGAGGTACCCCTCGGCGCCGAACAGCCGCATCCGCCGCTCCGCCTTCAACGACACCCGGCTGGCGACGATGGTGGCGACGCAGCCGTTGGCGAAGCGCAGCCTGGCATTGGCGATATCCTCGTGCGCACTCGCCACCGGCGCGCCAATCGCATCCACGCTCACCACTGGGCTGTCGACCAGGGACAGCACGAAATCGATGTCGTGGATCATCAGGTCGAGGATCACCGACACATCGGTGCCACGCGGTTTGAACGGCGCGATGCGCACGCACTCGATATAAACGGGGCGTGCCATGCGGCTGCGGATCGCCTCGTGCTCGGCGGTGTAGCGCAACAGATGGCCAACCTGGAGCACCAGGCCACGGGCGGCGGCCAACGCCGCCATCTCGTCGGCCTCGGCCAGGGTGGCGGCGATCGGCTTCTCCACCAGCACATGCTTGCCGGCATTGAGCGCGGCGAGCGTGAGGGCATGATGATGGGCGGCCGGGGCGGCGATCACCACTGCATCGGCGGCGGCGAACAGGGCATCGAGCGGCAGGGCAACGGTGCCGACTTCGGCCGCGATGACGGCCGCGCGGGCGGGATCGGGATCATGGATGCCGGCCAGGGTGGCCCGCCCGGAGGCGGCGACCTTCTGGGCATGGAAGCGGCCGAAATGTCCGGCGCCGATGACACCGATGCGCAGCTGGGCGGTCATGCGGGCTCCCGCGTGGGTTTGATCGGCGGTGGGGTAGCAGCCCGGGCGGGGGGTGGCAAACCCGACAAGTTGCTTCGGCGCGCCCTTGGCGGCATTGTGCGGCCGCGTTGATGGAGCTCCCTGCGTCCCGATGATGTATTTCTCGCGTCTGAAGACAACCCTCGTCCTGGGGACGTGTCTGCTCGGGCTC
This sequence comes from uncultured Rhodospirillales bacterium, assembly GCA_903845065.1. Taxonomy (GTDB): domain Bacteria; phylum Pseudomonadota; class Alphaproteobacteria; order Acetobacterales; family Acetobacteraceae; genus CAIYPH01. The sequence goes on from CAIMWH010000157.1 coordinate 13,834, forward strand.
CTGCTCGCGCTGCCCAACCTGTTCGCCGCCCCCTCGGTTTGGGTGCCATGGCGGGCGATCCATCTTGGCCTCGATTTGCGCGGCGGGTCCTACCTGCTGCTTGAAGTCGACATGGCCGCCGTCATCAAGGAGCGGCTGGACAGCCTGGCCGATTCGGCCCGCCAGGGCCTGCGCCGCGCCGGCGTGCCGCGCTTCGTGGTCACGCCGCAGGCCGCCCAGAACCGCATGGTGGTCCGCATCGAGGACCAGACCAGACAGGACGCGGCGCTGACCGCGCTGAAGGAACTCGGCAACACCGTCGGCAACCAGGTGACGGCGCGCCCGGATCTCGAATTCGATTCCACCCCCGGCCAGATTGTTGTCACCCTCTCGGCCCCGGCGTTGGTGGACCGGGCACGCGGCGCGGTGCAGCAGTCCATCGAAATCGTGCGCCGCCGCATCGACGAAACCGGCGTGCTCGATCCCATCATCAACGCCCAGGGCGAAAACCGCATCGTGGTGCAGTTGCCCGGCGTGGAAGACCCCAAGCGCATCAAGGACCTGCTGGGCAAAACTGCCCGCATGACCTTCCGCCTCACCGACGAGACCGCCAACGTCGCCGCCCCGGTTCCGCCGCCTGGCGTCGATTTCCTGCCCATGGAAGGCGAGGCCAGCCACAAGATCGCGGTGCGCCGCCGCGTCGAGGTGGATGGCGCCAACCTGACCGACGCGCGGGCCGGCCAGAGCCCCAACACCGGCGAATGGGTGGTGAACTTCACCTTCGATTCCATCGGCACCCGTCGCTTTGCCGAAATCAGCCGCAACAACGTCGGCCACCCCTTCGCCATCGTGCTTGATGACAAGGTGATCTCGGCCCCCAACATCCGCGAGCCGATCACCGGCGGGCGCGGCCAGATCAGCGGCAACTTCACCGCCCGCTCCGCCACCGACCTTTCGGTGCTGCTGCGCGCCGGTGCCCTGCCGGCACCGCTCACCGTGGTGGAAGAACGCAGCGTAGGGCCGGAACTCGGGGCGGACGCCATCCGCGCCGGCGGCGTGGCGCTCGCCATCGGCTTTGTGCTGGTGATGGTCTACATGGCGGTGTTCTACGGGCTGTTCGGCTGGTTCGCTAACGTGGCGCTGCTCGCCAACCTGGTGCTGATGATCGCCGTGCTGAGCCTGCTCGAAGCCACACTGACGCTGCCCGGCATGGCGGGCATGCTCCTCACCCTCGGCATGGCGGTGGATGCCAACATCCTCATCAACGAACGCATCCGCGAGGAGGCCCATAACGGGCGCACGCCGCTGAATGCCATGGAGACCGGCTTCAAGCGCGCCTTCTCCACCATCATCGACAGCAACGCGACCACCTTCCTGTCGCATGTGATGCTGTTCATCTTCGGCTCCGGCCCGGTGCGCGGCTTCGCGGTGACCATCACCGTGGGCATCATCACCTCGCTGTTCACCGCCACCATGCTCGCGCGCCTGCTGATGGTGCGTTGGTACGCCGTCCGCCGGCCAGCCGCGCTGCCGGTGTAGGAGTTCACCATGTTCATCCGCCCGCTGTTCCGCATCATTCCCGACCACACCACGATCAACTTCATGAAGGGTCGCCACGCCGGCCTGATTGTCTCGGCGGTGCTGTCGATCGCTTCCATCATCCTGTTCATCACCCCCGGCCTGCATTTCGGCATCGACTTCTCGGGCGGCATCATCATGGAGGTGCGCACCGCGGCGCCCGCCGATTTCGGCAAGATCCGCGCCGGGCTCGAAGCCGCCGGCATCCGCGAACCCGGCGTGCAGCGCTTCGGCGACGAGAGCAGCGTGGCGATCCGCCTGCCCGCGCAGCCCTCGGAAGCCGCCACCCAGATCATCGTCAACAAGGTCCGCACCGCGGTGGAAACCGCCCAGCCCGGCGCCAAGGTGGTGCGCACCGATGCGGTCGGCGCCTCAGTGTCGTCGGAACTGTTCCGCGACGGCATGCTGGCCCTCGGCATCAGCCTGCTGATGATCCTGGTCTACATCTGGTTCCGCTTCGAATGGCAGTTTGCCGTGGGCGCGGTAGTGACGCTGATCCTCGACGTTACCAAGGCGATCGGCTTCCTGGCGCTTACCCGCTTCGAGTTTGACCTGGTGATGGTGGGCGCCATCCTGACCATCATCGGCTACTCCACCAACGACAAGGTGG
>CAIMWH010000158.1 GCA_903845065.1 uncultured Rhodospirillales bacterium
CGCGATGAAACAGGCGACAGGAAATCCATGCCCGCCGCTCAAATCGCGAAACGAACGTCAGCCCCATGAATAGGACGGGCTAAGCGCCCTGTGTATCATTCGGCCGCACGGCCTTGAAACCACGCAACAGATATCCCTTGCCCCGGATCGTATCGACATCGAGGTTCCACCCCAGAGTCGCCACCCGCTTGCGGCACCGGCTCACCAGGTTGTCGATCGTGCGATCCCCGCTGTCCTGCGGATGGCCATAAAGTTTATGGCTGGTGTCGTCCCGGCTCACGCAAACCCCCACCCGCTCCATCAACAGCCACATCACATCCCGCTCCGACGGGGTGAGCGGGATCGACCCGCCCTGCGGCCCGTTCAGCACCCGCGTGGTGTGCGTCAACGTCCAGCCATCCACCGTCACGCTGCGCAGCGGCGCCACCGGCTGCTTGCGCGTGCGCCGCAACACGGCATGGATGCGCGCCAGCAACTCGCGCGGCGGCACCGATTTGAGGATGAAATCGTCCGCCCCGAGCCCGAGACACAATATCCGGTCCACCGGATCGGTGTTCCCGGTCAGCATCAGGATCGGCCCGGCGAAAATCTTGCGCAATGCCACCAGCCGCAGCGACAAATCGAGCCCGCCGACGAACTGGTCCAGCAGCAGCCCGTCGAACGCCCCATCGCGCAACGTGGCCCCCAGCGTCGCCGCCGAGGTCATCAGCGTCGTCGAGACACCATGCATCCCGAGGAAATCCTGCAGGGCGGTGCCCACATCCTCCTCGTCCTCCACCATCAGCCAGTGTGACCGCATGGGCGCGGAATTCGGCTGATGTTCCAGCGACATCATCGCGTCGATATCAATGCGGGCCGGATGGTCCAAGTCTGAGACGTCGGTCAAGGTGAAAATACCCCCATGAAGTCGATTCGTATAATTGCGGTCCTCCCTGAGCGACGGGTTGGCGATCGATTGAGGAGCGAATTCAAAGTGTAGCCTCGATCATCCCGTTCGGTTTGTGCGCAGTTTCTAGCCCCGCGCGGCGCCGCAGGCCAGCACTTGTCTGTCAGGTTTTGTTTGACGCTCGTAAATCTTCCCCCACAGCCACATTTCCATCCGACATGGTGACAGGCCGGCCGACTATCGGCAGGATCACCGGCGGAAACGACCGCAAGAGCAACGCCATGAACGCCATCACCAATCCCGCCAACCCCGCCATCCCCACCATCGCGCCCAGCCCCGAGCTCCTCTCCGGCCTCGCCGCCCTGCTCGGCCCCAAGGGACTCCTCACCGATCCCGCCGATATGCGCCCCTTCCTCACCGACTGGCGCGGCCAACTCACCGGCAGCGCCTCCGCCGTCGCTCGCCCGGCCTCCACCGAGGAAGTCGCCGGCCTGGTCAAACTCTGCGCCGCCCACGGCGTCGCCATCGTCCCCCAGGGCGGCAACACCGGCCTGATGGGTGGCGCCACCCCCTGGGGCAACCACGCCGGCATCGTGGTCTCCCTCGGCCGCATGAACCGCGTCATCGCGGTCGACCCGGTCGGCTACACCATGACGGTCGAATCGGGCTGCGTCCTGCAAACCCTCCAGGAACTCGCCGCCAGCCATGATCGCCTGCTCCCGCTCAGCCTCGGCGCCCAGGGCTCCTGCACCATCGGCGGCAACCTCTCCACCAACGCCGGCGGCGCCCAGGTGCTCCACTACGGCAACACCCGCAGCTTCGTCCTCGGCCTCGAAGTCGTCCTCGCCTCGGGCGAAATCTGGAACGGCCTGCACGCCCTCAAAAAGGACAACACCGGCTACGACCTCAAGCACCTCTTCATCGGCGCCGAAGGCACGCTCGGCATCATCACCAAGGCCGTCATCAAGGTCTGGCCGAAACCCAAGGACGTCGCCACCGCCTGGATCAACATCCGCGACCCGCAAGCCGCCGTCGAACTCCTCTCCGAAGCCCACATTGCCAGCGAAGACGCCGTCACCTCCTGCGAACTGATGAACCGCACCAACCTCGATGGCGTCTTCCGCCACATCCCCGGCGTCCAGGACCCGCTGCCCGGCGGCACCTCGCCCTGGTACCTCCTCATGGAATGGTCCTCCGCCCTGCCGAAAGCCGGCGTGATGGCCGGCCGCATGGAGGAATTCCTCGCCGACGCCATGGAACGCGGCCTCGTCCTCGATGCCGTGCTCGCCCAGAACGAAAGCCAGGCCCGCGCCATGTGGCACATCCGCGAATCCCACGCCGAAGCCGGCCGCCATGACGGCCCCGGCATCAGCTTCGATATCTCGGTCGCCTCCTCCCGCATCCCGAACTTCATCGAGGATGCCTCCACCGCCGCCCGCGCCGTGCTCGCCGATATCCGCCCCTGCCCGATGGGCCACATGGGCGACGGCAACCTGCACTTCAACTTCAAAGCCCCGCTCGGCATGGAACGCGATACTTGGCGCCAATACCTCAAAGCCGTCACCCGCGCCGTCAACGACAAACTCCGTGACTACGACGGCTCGATCTCCGCCGAACACGGCATCGGCAGCGAAAAAATCGGCGAACTCCTGCACTACGCGGACCCGGTGAAAATGGCGACCATGCGCGCGATCAAAGTCGCACTCGATCCGCAGAACCTGATGAATCCGGGGAAGATTTTTACCGTCTAGGGCCCAAGGGGGAGGCCCAAAGCGAAGGGTCAAGCAAGGCTCCGCCGGCAAAGGGCCGTGGGCCCTTTGATCCCATTCCATGCCTCCCCCGACGCACCAACCCCGCCTTGCGCCGCAGGCCATAAAACTCGCCACCGTGCCTATTGATGCAATGGGCTTCGCCCGTCCCACCCCACGATCGCGCCCTCAACCGAAGGCCATCGCCCCAGCCGCAAGCAGTAACCGGATCAAAGGGCCCACGGCCCTTTGCCGGCGGAGCCTTGCTACCCCGTCCCTTGATCGCCCCGCATATCTCCCATGCTCCAGTTGATTACATCCCTGGAGCGGCCCAAAAGGAACCCGCACGTCCCCGTCAAACTGGCGAGGGCGTGTAAATCGATTCCGGCCAACAACCGGTGTCACCTTCGGTGCCACCGGCAAACGCGTATTTGAACTGGGCGACATGGGCAGCTTCTCGCTCTTTGGCTTGCCGGCACGCATCGACGGGGCCAAGCCCCGTCCGGCAACGCGCGACCGCGGCACCTCCGGCCGATCGCGCCGCGCCCTGGGCGAAATGGTGCTGCATGTGCCGCAGATGCTGCGCGCCCTCGTCCGCACCGACGAGATCTGGCTCGTCGCCCTCGCCGCCCTCGTCGGCATCGCCGCCGGCCTCTGCGTCACCGCCATGAGCAGCATCACCCAGGCGATGCACCGTGTGCTGTTTCGCCTCCAGCCGCTGGAGCGCCTGAGCGGCCAGGTTGACGTGCCCACCATCAACACCCTGCTCTCGCTCACCCTCGGCGGCCTCGCCGTCGGCCTCCTCGGTCTCGCCGTCGCCCGCTGGTGGCCCCGCCGCGCGATCGACCCCATCGAGGCCAACGCCCTCTACGGCGGGCGCATGTCCCTCAACGACAGCCTCATCGTCGTCGCCCAGACCATGCTTTCCAACGGCGTCGGCGCCTCGGTTGGCCTCGAAGCCGGCTACACCCAGATCGGCGCCGCCGTCGCCAGCCGCCTCGGCCGAATGTTCCGCCTGCGCCGCAATGATCTGCGCCTTCTCGTCGGCTGCGGCGCCGCCGGCGCCATCGCGGCCGCCTTCAACGCTCCCCTCTGCGGCGCCTTCTATGCCTTCGAACTGGTGATCGGCACCTACGCCATCGGCAACCTCGCCCCCGTCGGCGTCGCCGCGATATCCGCCGTCACCGTCGTGCGTTTCCTCATCCCCGATGAGTACGGCTACGAACTGCGCGTCCCCAGCGCCATCGAGCCGGTGAGCTACCTGCCCATCCTCGCCCTCGGCATCGCCTGCGCCCTGGCCGGCATCGCCATCATGCGCGCCGTCACCCTCACCGAAAACCTGTTCCGCCGCAGTGGCATGCCGGCCTGGGCCCGCCCGGCGGTGGGCGGCCTGATGGTGGCCCTCCTGGCCCTGATCTCCCCTCAGGTGCTTTCATCCGGCCACGCCGCCCTCCATGTCGGGCTCGATGCCCCCTACGGCATGCAGCAACTCGCGCTGCTCATCGTACTGAAATCCCTGGCCTCGGCGATATCCCTCGGCTCCGGCTTCCGCGGCGGCCTCTTCTTCGCCTCCCTCTTCCTCGGCGCCCTGGTCGGCAAGCTCTTCGCCGCCGCCTTCGCCATGATCGCCGTCACCCAGGCCGTCCCCACCGTCGTCCTCGCCCTCGTCGGCATGAGCGCGCTCGCCGTCGCCATCGTCGGCGGCCCCCTCACGATGACGTTCCTTGCCCTCGAATCCACCGGCAGCTTCCCCCTCACCGTCGCCGTCATCGCCGCCTCCGTCATCTCCGCCCTCACCGTCCGCCGCACCTTCGGCTACTCCTTCGCCACCTGGCGCTTCCACCTGCGCGGCGAAGCCATCCGCAGCGCCGTCGACATCGGCTGGATGCGCAACCTCACCGTCGCCCGCATGATGCGCCGCGAAGTCCGCACCATCCGCTCCGACACCACGCTCGCCGCCTTCCGCCGCGACGTCCCCCTCGGCGCCACCGCCCGCGTCGTCGCGGTTGACGCCGCCGGCCGCTACGCCGGCCTCGTCCAGGTCGCCGACGCCCACGCTCCCGAACAGGGCGGCCCCACCATCGAGCCCCTCCTGCGCCACGTCGATGACGTCCTCCTCCCGCAAATGACCATCAAGGACGCCGTCGCCCTCTTCGAGGAAGCCGAAGCCGACGCGCTGGCCGTCGTCGACAGCCGCGAAAGCCTGCGCGTCATCGGCCTGCTCACCGAACAGCACGCCCTGCGCCGCTACAGCGAGGAACTCGAACGCCGCCGCCGCGAACTTTCGGGCGAATAATCGCCGGCATTCCCGCCAAGTCAAAGGTCCCGCTTAACTTCTGTTGTCGTTTGCGCCATCCTGAGAGACAATCACCCGATCGGCCAAAAGCCGCGACAACAAAGGGATAAACAATGGCGCAGGTCTCGATCCGCAAGGTCGTCAAGGCGTATGAGGGGAATGTCCAGGCAGTCAAAGGCATCGACCTGGAAATCGCCGATGAGGAATTCGTGGTGCTCGTCGGCCCGTCCGGCTGCGGCAAGTCCACCACCCTGCGCATGATCGCGGGCCTGGAGGAAATCACCTCCGGTGACATCGCCATCGGCGGAGACGTGGTGAATGACGTCCCGCCCCGTGACCGCGACATCGCCATGGTGTTCCAGAACTACGCG
>CAIMWH010000159.1 GCA_903845065.1 uncultured Rhodospirillales bacterium
CGACATCACCGAGCGCAAGGAAACCGAAAACGCCCTGGGCGAGGCGACGCGGCGCATCGCGAGCCTCACCAACAACAGCCCGGGCGTTCTCTACGAGTTGGAACTGGAGGAAATCGAGGACGGCACGCTGCGCGCGAACGTGACGTATGTGTCGCGCGGGCTGGAGCGGATGCTGGGGTATCCGCCGGAATGGCTGCGGATACCGGGCACCTTCCCCACCATCACCGAACCGGGCTCGTTCGAAATGCGGCAGGCCGCCTTCCGGCGCTGCCTGGCCGAGGGCCAGGCCGGGTGCAAGTTCGTCTACTTCGCCGCCAATGGCTCGCGCGTCTCGGTGCGGGACAAGTTCACGCTGCTCCGCCGCACGCCGAAGGGCGGCGTCATCGTGGGCTACATGACGGATGTCACCGAGGAGGAGGCGCTGCGGCGGCAACTGACCGAGGCGGCGAAACTGTCGTTCCTCGGCGAAATGGCCGCGGGCATCGCCCATGAACTGCACCAGCCGCTGTCCGCGATATCGCTCCAGGCCGACACGCTCGCGCTGACGCATCGGGCGGATAGCGACCAGCATCCGCTGGTGTTGCGCTTCACCGAGAAAATCACCGCCCTGTGCGGCCGCGCCGCCACGGTGATCCGCCGCGTGCAGGCGTTCAGCCGGCGCAATACCGATGCCGCCGCCCCGTTCGATCCGGCGGTGGCGATTTCCGATGCGCTCGGCATCATGCAGTCCCGCCTGCGGGAAGCCGATATCGTGCTGGCCCAGCATTTCCCCGAAATCCATGTGATGGTGATGGGGCACGAGGCGCCGTTCGTGCAGGTGCTGACGAACCTCATCGGCAACGCGATCGACGCCTACGAGCTGGCCGCCGACCGGCGGCACGCGCCGCGACCAATCGAGCTTGGCATCACCCGCAATGGTGGCCAGGTGGTGGTGACGGTGGCTGACCGGGCAGGCGGCATCCCTGCCCATGTGCTCTCCCGCATCTTCGAGCCGTTTTTCACCACCAAGCCGATCGGCCGGGGAACCGGGCTCGGCCTGTCCATCAGCCGACGCATCATCGAGGACATGGGCGCGACGATAGACGCCGTGGTGGAGGATGGCGGCACGCGCTTCAGTATCGTGCTGGTTGCGGTTCAAAATGAACTGGTGGCCTGCTGAGGGGCGACTTGTGGTTCGCCGGCGCCCTTGTGGAATTCATTGACACGCATGCTGCATTGCAAAACGATGGACGCGGCCCGGATTTGCGCGGGCCACGGCCGCCGCCCGATGATTTCGCTCGGACCGGATTGCAACAGCACCGCCCGGTACCTCGCCGGGTGGACAACGAAGGGTATGTTTGGCGATGAAGAGACGCAGTTTCCTAGGAGCTTCCGCCGCCGTGCTGGCCGCGCCGCGCATTGCCGCCGCACAGGGCTCTCGGGTGCTGAAGTTCATCCCGCAATCCGATCTCACGGTGCTGGACCCGATCTGGACCACCGCCTATGTCACCCGCAACCACTCCTACATGGTGTTCGACACTCTTTTCAGCACCAACGCCAAGTTCGAGGCGGTGCCGCAGATGGCCGAGGGCCACACCGTCGAGAACGACGGCAAGCTGGTGCGCATCAAGCTGCGCGACGGCCTGATGTTCCATGATGGCACCCCGGTGCTGGCGCGGGACTGCGTGGCGAGCATCCAGCGTTGGGGCAAGCGCGATCCGTACGGGCTGACCGTGATGGGCTTCACCGATGAGCTTTCGGCGCCCGACGACAAGACCATCCAGTTCCGCCTCAAGAAGCGCATCGGCCTGATCCCCGACGCGCTCGGCAAGCCCGGCAGCAACCTGCCCGCCATGATGCCGGAGCGGCTCGCCAAGACCGACGCCTTCACCCAGGTGACCGAGATGGTCGGCAGCGGCCCCTATAAGTTCGTCGCCTCCGAGCGCGTGGTGGGCTCGCAGGTGATCTACGAGCGCTTCGCCGGCTACAAGCCGCGCGAGAGCGGCACGCCGGAATGGAACTCAGGCCCCAAGGTGGCGCATTTTGATCGTGTCGAGTGGCGCGTCATCCCGGACTCCTCCACCAAGGCCGCCGCCCTGCAAAGCGGTGAGGTCGATTGGTGGGAAAACCCCGACAACGACCTGCTGCCCCTGCTGCGCAAGAGCGGCAAGCTCACCATCGAAATCCCGGACCCCACCGGCAACATGGCCTGCATGCGGCTCAACCACCTGGTGGCGCCGTTCGACAACCCCGCCATCCGCCGCGCGCTGCTCAAGGCGATCGACCAGACTGACTTCATGCTCGCGGTGGCCGGCGATGACCCGGTGATGCGGCATGTGCCGACCGGCCTGTTCTGCCCCGGTACCCCGATGGCCACCGAGGTCGGGCTCGACGTGTTCGCCGGCAAGCGGGACTACGATGCGGTGCGCAAGGAAATCATCGCCGCGGGCTACAAGGGCGAGAAGGTGGTGATCCTGGCGCCGACCGACTTCCCGATCCTCAAGGCACTCGCCGACGTGAACGCGGACGTGTTCAAGAAGATCGGCCTCAATACCGACTACCAGGCGATGGACTGGGGCACCGTCGTGCAGCGGCGTGCCAGCAAGAACCCGATCGACAAGGGCGGCTGGAACGTCTTCAACACCTTCTGGGGCGGGCTCGACCAGTTCAGCCCGGTGATGCACTCCTTCCTGCGCGGCCTCGGCCCGGACGGCGGCATCCCCGGCTGGGCGAACAGCCCGCGGCTCGAAGAACTGCGTGGCCAGTGGCTCGATGCCGCCGATCTCGCGAGCCAGAAGAAGATCGCCGAGGAGTTGCAGCGGCAGGCGCTGGTGGACGTGCCGTATATCCCGCTCGGCCAGGCGCTGGGTGCCACCGCCTACAACAAGTCGATCACGGGCGTGCTGAACGGGTCCGTCCTGTTCTGGAACGTCCGCAAGGGCTGACACGCGCGGCCCTGCCGGCGGGCGTGGTGCAATGGTGGGGGATTTCCGCCATTGTGCCCGCCTGGCCGATGGGGGACCTCGCATGACCAAGATATTTTCGCTCGATGGCAAGGTGGCACTGGTGACCGGCGCCTCGCGTGGACTCGGCCGCGCCATGGCGCTGGCACTCGCCGGCTGCGGCGCCCATGTCGTCGTCAACGGCCGCAACCAGGCGGGTATCGCGGCGACCTGCGCGGCCATCGCTGCCGCCGGCGGGCAGGCAACGCCGATGGTGTTCGACACGACTGACATCACCGCCGCCGATGCGGCGATCGATTGCATCGAGGCCGAACGCGGCCACCTCGACATCCTCGTCAACAACGCCGGCTACGGGAACGCCAAGACGGCGAGCGAGGCGACCAATGCCGAGTGGAACGAGATCATCGATGTCGATCTCAACGCCTGCTTCCGTCTTGCCAAGCGGGCCTCCATCGGGATGATCCGGCGCGGCTGGGGGCGGATCATCAACATCTCGTCCATCAACGCCCATATCGCGCGGGAGGCGAATGCGAACTACTGCGCCGCCAAGGCCGGGCTGGAGGGCCTCACCCGCGCGCTGGCGGTCGAATGGGGCCCAAAGGGCGTGACGGTCAATGCCATCGCTCCCGGCTACATGATGACGCCCGACAACATGGACACGCCGCTGCGGGCCGACCCGCAGCAGCGCGAGCGGTTCGCCGAACGCACCGCGCTCAAGCGCTGGGGGCAGGCCGAGGAACTCGACGGCGCGGTGGTGTATCTCGCCAGCAACGCCTCGGCATACTGCACCGGGCATGTGCTGATCGTGGATGGCGGGATGAGCGTGAAGATCTAGCCGGCCAGCACTTCCTCGGCGTTGGGATCGCCTGGCGCCGTCGCCCAGGCGAGCTCGACGATGGTGACAATCCGCCGGCCGGCGCCATCGAGTTGGCAGACGATCAGCCCTTGTTCCTCGATATAGGTGAGCAGCCGGCGGGCACGGCCGAGGGATCGGGTGCCATAGGCGCGGGCGATGGACGGGTCACTGGGGCAGGGCAGGCCGTCGCGTGCCGCGCGGGCGAGCATCACGAAGATGCCCTGCATATCATCGGGCAAGGTGGCGGCGCGGACCGACACGTTCTGCCAGACCTCGTCCTGCGCCATTTCCTCGCTGATCCCGGCGCGCGCCAGGGTGAGTATGCGGCGGAACGCCCCGAGGTCAGGCATCCCGCCGCCCAGGCCCTCGATGCGGCAGCGGACCAGGAAATCCTGATACAGCACGCCGATGGCACGGAACCCCGCCTCGGGGTCCGCCAGGAGGGCGCGAAGGATGCGGTCCAGCCGGCGCCGCCGCTCCGCCTGTTGCTCGGGGCTCGGTGCCACCATCACCGCCTCGGCACGGTTCTCCGGCATGGAGGGCTTGGCGGCCATGAGTTGGCTGAGCAGGTCCGGCACCGGGGTGGGTGGCGGGCGGCGCTGCGGCCGGGCGGAGGCGGGGGGTGGGGCGGCCAGGACGATGGCGCGGGCATCCTCCAGCGTGGTGTCCGGCATCGGCATCAGCCGCTGCACCGCGTTGCGCGGCTGGGTGTCCGTCGCGCCGATACGCAGCCCCAGCGGGCGGCGGGACAGTGCCGGGCCCAGCGCCATGAAGTGCCCGCGCTCCAGGTCCCGGAAGACCTCGGCCTGCCGGCGTTCCATCCCCAGCAGATCGGCCGCGCGGGCCATGTCGATATCGAGGAACGTGCGGCCCATGAGGAAGTTGGAGGCCTCGGCGGCGACGTTCTTCGCCAGCTTGGCCAGGCGCTGGGTGGCGATCACGCCCGCGAGCCCGCGCTTGCGGCCACGGCACATCAGGTTGGTCATGGCGCCGAGGGACAGCTTGCGCGCTTCGTCGGACACCTCGCCGGCGATGGCGGGGGCGAAGAGCTGCGCCTCGTCGACCACCACCAGCATGGGATACCAGTGGTCGCGGTCCACATCGAAAAGCCCACCCAGAAAGGCGGCGGCGCGGCGCAACTGGTTCTCGGCGTCGAGCCCCTCCAGATCGAGCACGGTGGACACGCGATGGATGCGCGCCCGCTCGCCGGCCAGTTGCAGGCCCTGCTCGGTATGGGCCTCGGCATCGATAACCAGATGGCCGAAGCGGTCCGCCAGGGTCACGAAATCGCCTTCGGGGTCGATGATGGTCTGCTGCACCCAGGGGCTGCTTTGTTCCAGCAGGCGGCGCAGCAGGTGGGATTTGCCGGAGCCCGAATTACCCTGCACCAGCAGGCGGGTGGCGAGGAGTTCCTCAAGGTCGAGCGTCGCCGGGATGCCTGCGGCCGTGTATCCCATCTCGATCGCAACCGTCATGGCGCTACTCGGCGCCTTCCAGGATCTCGCGCACCCGGGGGATCACCTTGCGGCCATATAGCTCGATACTACGCATGAGCTTCTCGTGCGGCAACGGGCCGGCGCTGTATTTGAGCTGAAACCGCGACAGGCCGAGCGCCTTCACGGTGGCGGCGATCCGGCGCGCGACGGTGTCCGGCGAGCCGACATACAACGACCCCTGATCGGCCTCGCTGTCGAACTCGGCGCGCTGCATCGGCTTCCAGCCGCGCTCCTTGCCGATGCGGTCACGCATGAGCTTGTAGGACGGCCACAACTCCTCCCGCGCCTGGGCGTCGGTATCGGCCACGTAGCCGGGCGAATGGACGCCGATCGGCTGCACCGGGGTGCCGAAATGCGCGTGGGCGCGTTTGGATAGGTCGACATAGGGTTCGAAACGCCGTGGATCGCCGCCGATGATGGCCAGCATCAGCGGCAGGTCGTACTTCGCCGCCCGCACCACCGAGTCGGGGCTGCCGCCGACGCCGATCCAGGTCTTGAGCGGGCCGCCCTCCACCTGGGGGAACACACGCTGGGCCACCAGCGGCGGGCGGGTTTTGCCCTGCCAGGTCACCGTGTCCTGCCGGATCAGGGCGGCGAACAGGTCCAGCTTGTCCTCGAACAATTCCTCGTACTGCGACAGGTCATAGCCGAACAGCGGGAAGGATTCCGTGAAGGAACCACGGCCGAGGATCACCTCCGCCCGGCCGCTGGAGGCAGCATCCAGGGTGGCGAAACGCTGGAACAGCCGGATCGGATCATCGGAGCTCAGCACCGTAACGGCGGTTCCGAGGTGGATGCGGCGGGTGCGCCCGGCGATGGCGGCCAGCACGATCTCGGGCGCGGATACCGCGAAATCCGCCCGGTGGTGCTCGCCGACGCCGAAGAAATCGATGCCGGCGTCATCGGCCAGCACCGCCTCGTCGATCACGTTGCGGATCACCTGGGCGTGCGGCAGCAGAGCGACGGCGTCCTCGCCTGGCGCCGATGTGACATCGCCAAAGGTATCCAACCCGAATTCGAGGAGCTGCGGCATGCGGTCTGATCACCTGGTTTGGGAGTGTGCCGGCCACGGGATGACATCGCGCGGCGCGGGCGATTCTGCGCTGTGATATAGGGGGTGGCCGAAGGTGACGCCATCTCCGGCCGCCGTGCGCTATCCAAGCAGGTCGCGCAGCGTACGCATGAACACCCGGGCGCCGATGGCGATCAGGGCGTCGGGGAAGTCGTAGCCGGGCGTATGCAGCCTGGGATGGTTCTCGCCGGAGCCGAGAAAGAACATCGCCGCGGGTGCGGCCTGGCCGAAGCGGCCGAAATCCTCCGAACCACGCATCGGCAGGTCCCCGCTGTCGAAGGCGATGCCCTCGGCGGCGAGGGCGCGGGCGAGACGGGCGACCGGTTCGGCGGCGTTCTCGCAGTGATCGAAGACATCGTCGTAGGAAATCTCGATCCCGAGGCCCGCCTCGGCCGCCGCCTGCCGCGCCAGGCCTTCGGCGCGTTCCCGCAAAGCTGCCATGCCGGCCGTGGTCAATGTCCGCAGCGTCGCCCACACCTCGCCTTGCCCCGGCGCGATGCCGAAGGCGGGTTCGCCGAGCCAGGCATGGGTGATGGTGACCAGGATGAAATCGGGGTCATGATGGGTGCCATGCGCCAATGCGGCGAGCGCGGGCATGAGTGCTGCCATCGCCGGCATCGGCGAAACCCCGTTCTCGGGCTGGGATGCGTGGGCCGTGCTCCCGGCGAAGGCGATCCGCATGCCGCATGAGGCGCAGTTGACCGGCCCTTCCGCCAACGCCACGCGCCCAAGCGGCAGGCCGGGCATGTTGTGATACGAGAAGGACATGTCGGGGGCGATTGCCGCGAAGCGTGGATCGGCGATGACCGCGGCGGCACCCGCCCCGGTCTCCTCGGCCGGCTGGAACATCAGCACCACGCGCCCCCGCCGTGGCCGCTGCCGCCCGAGGCCGCGTGCCAGCGCCGCCAGCGTCGCCATGTGCCCGTCATGGCCGCACAGATGCGCTTTTCCGGCAATCGTCGACGGGTAGTCGTGCGCCGCCTCCTCCTGGATCGGCAGGGCGTCCAGTTCGGCGCGGAACATCAGGGTGGGCCCGGGCTCAGCACCGTCATAGATGGCGGCGACCCCATGCCCGCCGAGGCCGCTGACGATGCGGTCCGGCGCCGTGATGGCGAGGAATGCCTGGACCTCCTCGCCGGTGCGCGCTTCCTCGCCGGACACTTCCGGCGTGGCGTGCAGCTTCCGCCGCCAGGCAATGAGGTCGACGAGGTCTTGATTGGTCAGGAACATGAGGCTCTCCAATGGCACGCGCGCCGGCCGGTTGATTCAAATCAAGATTTCGCCGGCCCGCGCGACGTAGCATAGTCGGGCGCTCGGTGGTGAGCGCTCGATAGGTGGTGCGCGGTGAAGAAACTGATCTTCGCGCTGGCCGGTATTGTCATTCTGCTGGTCATCGCCGTCCTGGTTGGCCTCTCGGTGATGGATCTGCGACCGCGTCTGGTGGCGGCCGTCCATGATGCCACCGGCCGTCAGTTGCACATCGACGGTGACCTGTATGTCGCGCTGTTTCCAACCCTGCGCCTATCGGCAAGCGGCGTCCGCCTGTCCAACGCCCAGGGCGCCGCGACGCCTGAGATGGTCTCGGTTGGCAGTCTCGCGCTTGAAGCATCGTGGTGGCCGCTGTTGCGTGGGCGGCTGGCCATCGGGTCGCTGGAACTCCGCCGGCCGGTCGTCCACCTCGAAGTCGACAGCGCCGGGCGGGCCAACTGGGCGTTGCGGCCCGCTGGCGAAACCCTTGCCGGCGCGGTGCACGAACCAACATCCGGGGGCATGGAAATCGGTGCGATCAAGATTGAGGATGGCTCGATATCCTACCACGATGGCCAAACCGGGCGGACCGTGGAAGCCAAGGACATCGCGCTGACCTCCGCGATCGCCACGCCCGAGGGACCATTGTCGATGCAGGGCCGGATGACGCTCAATGCGGAGACGGTCACGCTGAACGTCGCCGTCGACTCCCCCGCCGCCTTGCGGGCCAGCCGGCCGGCCAAGCTGCAGTTCGCGCTCGAAACCCGGCAGATGACGATGAAATTTGATGGCGAAACGCGGCAGAGCCCAGCGCCTGGCCTGAGCGGGGTCTTTGATCTCGATATTCGCTCGGTCGGTGCCCTCGCTGCCTGGCTGCAGCAACCGCTCGACAAGGCGCAGCCCGATCCGGGCCCATTGAAGATCCACGCCGCGATCACCTCGGACGGGCCCCGATCGGTCCTGAAGGACACCGCGATCACCGGCAAGGCCATCCAGGCCACCGCGCAGGGCAGTTTCGACGGTGGCCAGAAGCCGCCGGCCTTTGATGTCAAGATCGACGTGAAGCAGGCTGACCTCAACGCCTACCTGCCGCCGCCCGAAAAGCCCGCCGCGACCGTGGCGGCGCCGGCCGAACCCGCGCAAGCCGCCGGCTGGAGTGCGGTTCCGTTCGACCTGTCGTTGCTGGGTGCCGCCAACGGTAAGGCGGAAATCACCCTCGCGGCGCTGCGGTATCGCGATCTCGATGTGACCAACGCGACGGTTGGCTTCACGCTCGCCGATCGGGTGCTGAAGCTCACCACGGCGCGGTTCACGTTGGCGCGCGGCACGATCGACAGCACCGGGACGCTCGATGCCGCATCCGGTGCGGCGAAGATTGGCGTTCGCGCCACGATTGCCGGGTTACAGGTGCGCCCGCTGCTGCGCACCTTCGCCGGCACCGATCGCTTCGGCGGCACGGCCGCGTTGGAAGCCACCGTTGCCGGCACCGGCCGGAGCCCGAAGGAGCTGGTCTCGTCGCTCGATGGTGCGGGCAGCTTCAAAGTCACCAATGGCGCAATCTACGGCATCAATCTCGCCCAGACCCTCCGCAAGGCCGGCACCCTCGGCCTCGGCAACGCGCAGGCCGAGGAGACCGACTTCGCCGAACTCAGCGGCACCTACACGATCAAGGCTGGCGTGATCGAGAACCGCGACATGAAGATGTCGGCCCCGCTGTTCCGCCTCGCCGGCAGCGGTTCCGTGCCGATGCCACCGCAGACGATGGACTATGCGATCGAGGCGAGGCTGGTGCCGAGCATCGAAGGGCAGGGGGGCCGTGACGCGCTAGCCGGGTTGCCCATCCCGATCAAGGTGACGGGCCCGTGGAGCGATCCGCGCTACCAGGTGGACTGGACCGGGGTGTTCCGCGAGATGGCCACCGATCCTGAACGCCTGAAGAACCTGCCAGGCGATCTGGGCAAGGCGGCGAAGGATCTCGGCTTGTCCCTGCCGATACCCGGCACCGTCGGGGGCGGCACCATCGCCCCGGACCAGATCATCAAGGCAATCCCGGGCATCGTGCAACCGCCGGCACCGGCGGACGGGCAGAAGAAATCCCTGCTGCCATCGCTCGATCTGCCGAAAAGCCTGTTCCCGAAATAGCCGTGCCGGCGATGGCGCGCGCAATTGGACCGGTGCGGATGGCGATTTGCGGACCTTGCCGGTTCTGAACGTCATCAACAGTTTGCCATGCAGCAGTCCGCGGTTGGACGGAGGCATTGCACATGACGATGACACCGGAGCTATCTGCCACGCTTGCCGACCTCGCCGCGCCGCTAGGCCAGGACGGGTTTGTGTTCGCTCGCGCGGTGCAGATCGCGCAGGTGCTGGAAGCGGAGGCCGTGGCCGGGTGGGACGCGTTCGCCGCAAGCTGGCATGACCTGGGGCTCGATCGCTACATGGCCGATGGCGGACGCTATCGCCGCCGCCGCCACGCGGTGTTTTCGGTCTCGGCCGCCGGCGCGCGGCGCAAGCAGGACCAGCCGCACTACCAGAGTCGCGACTACAACCCCCTGAACGGTGGCATCGCGCGCTGGTTCACCCCGATCGATGACGCCATCGCCCAGTCGGCGCCGATGCAGCGCATTCTCGGCCAGTGCTTCACGCTGTTCAGCGCCTTGACCGATCCGAAAGTCAGCCCGGCATCCTGGCATGTCGAGGCCCATCAATTCCGCATCGAGGCGCGGCCCGACACGGACGGCAAGCCCACGCCGGAGGGGATGCACCGCGATGGCGTCGATTGGGTGCTGGTGCTGCTGGTGCGCCGCGAGAACATCGCCAGTGGCATGACCACCATTCATGACATGTCCCGGAACCCGCTCGGCAGCTTCACCCTGACCGAACCGCTGGACGCTGCCCTGGTGGATGACAACCGGGTCTATCACGGCGTGACCCCGGTTTCCCCGCTTGACCCCGGTCTCCCCGCGTATCGGGACGTGCTGGTGGTGACGTTCCGGCGGGAATAGCCTTGCAGCCCAGGCCGTTGACTGGTGCCGCCGGCCCACTGATGTCACGATGACGGGGCCCAGATCGGCATTGAGGAGCCCGCCATGACCGAACACCCCACCATCGCGCAAATCCAGCCCTACGTGCCGGAACTGGTGGCGATCCGCCGCGATATCCATGCCCACCCCGAGATGGGGTTGGAGGAAGTCCGCACCGCCGCCCTGGTCGCCGCCAAGCTGCGCGAATGGGGCGTGGAGGTGACGGAAGGCGTGGGCAAGACTGGCGTTGTCGGCACCATCAAGGGCAAGCTGCCGGGCCAGCGTGCCATCGGGCTGCGGGCGGACATGGATGCCCTGGCGATCAACGAAACCACCGGCGCCGCCCATGCTTCGCAGAACCCCGGCGTGATGCATGCCTGCGGGCATGACGGCCACACCACCATGCTGCTGGGCGCCGCACGCTATCTGGCGGAGCATCGGGACTTCGCCGGCACCGTGCACCTGATTTTCCAGCCGGCCGAGGAGGGGCGCGGCGGGGCGCTGGCCATGCTCGCCGATGGCTTGCTGGAGCGGTTCCCGTGCGAGGCACTGTACGGCATGCACAACTCGCCCGGCATGCCGGTGGGGCAATTCGGCATCCGCAAGGGCGCCGCGATGGCGGGTGGCTGCATGTTCCACGTCACCTTCACCGGCAAAGGTGGGCATGGCGGCTCCACGCCGCATTTGTCGGTCGATCTGTCCATCGTTCAGGCGCATTTCGTGCTGGGGCTGCAGACCATCGTGGGGCGGAATATCTCGGCGTTTGACCCGGCGGTGATCAGCGTGGGGCATATCGGCGGCGGCGCGCGGGATTCGGCCAACGTGATGCCGGCCGAGTTGACCGTCTCCGGCACCGCGCGGCACTACAAGGACTCCACCAAGGAAATCATCGAGCGGCGCATACGCGAACTGGCCGAGGGCCTGGCGGCACTGCACGGCGCCGGGGTGGAGGTGGAGTTCGTCTGGGTGGCCGAGCCGCTGGTGAATGCCGATGAGCAGACCGACGTGGCGGTGGCCGCCGCCTCGGCGGTGGTGGGCGCCACGGCGGTGAACCCGGCCAT
This sequence comes from uncultured Rhodospirillales bacterium, assembly GCA_903845065.1. Taxonomy (GTDB): domain Bacteria; phylum Pseudomonadota; class Alphaproteobacteria; order Acetobacterales; family Acetobacteraceae; genus CAIYPH01. The sequence continues at coordinate 11,699 of CAIMWH010000159.1, forward strand.
GCCGCCCACCGGCGGCGGCGAGGATTTCGCCTACATGCTGAAGCAGAAGCAGGGCGCCTTCATACGCATCGGCAACGGCGAAGGCTCCGCCGGCGTGCACACGCCGAAGTTCGACTTCAATGACGAAGCCATCCCCTACGGCGTTGCCTATTGGGTGGAGCTGGTGAAGCAGGAACTCAACCTGTAGCGCGGTGGCGGGCGCGCCCTCAGCGCGCCCGCACCTCGGCTTCCTCGAATTCGGCCGCCGCGATCGCCCGGTCGAGCGCCGCGCGCAGGTACCTCGCGGTTTCCAGCGTCAGTTCAATCCCGGCCCGCGCGCCGGGATCAAGCGCGGCATTGATGAAATCGAGCGTGATGACGTCGCCGAGCGGGGCATGGCGGGCGTGGTCGTAGGCCACCACCGCGGTCGAAAGCGGGAACCAGGTGTCCCCGCGCTTGGCCATGCCGTCGGCGCGGACGATCTCGATGATCGAGGTGCACATCGCGGGCGCCCCTACTTTCCCAGATACCGGCCGAAAAAGCCGAACACCTTGCTCCAGCCGTCCATGGCCTGCTCCGGCCGGTACATCGGGCGGTGCCAGTAGAAGAAGCCGTGGCCGGCGCCGTCATAGCGGTGGAACTCGTAGGTCTTGCCGTGCGCCTTGAGGGCCGCCTCGTGCTGGTTCACCTGCTCGGGGCTTGGCGCGCGGTCGTCATTGCCGAACAGGCCGAGCAACGGGCAGCCGAGGTTCTTCGTCATGTCGATCGGCGCGACCGGCGTCTTGGCATTGAGGTCCTCCGCCCCCATCACCACGCGGCCGCCCCAGAGATCGACGCAGGCATCCACATCGTGCTTCTGGCTGGCGTAGATCACCGCATGGCGCCCGCCGGAGCAGGAGCCGAACAGGCCGACCTTGCCGTTGTGGCCGGGCTGCGCCCGCAGCCACTGCACCGCGCCATGGGTATCGCCTACCATCTGGGCATCGGCGATGCCGCCGCCGGCCCGTACCTTGGCCGCCACGTCATCCGGGTTGGCGCTCGCGCCGCCGCCTTCGCGCTCATAGAGATTGGCGCAGATCGCGATGTACCCGTGATGTGCGAAACGCCGCGTCGTCTCGATGTAGAGTTCGCTCCAGCCGGGGAGATGGTGGATCAGCACCACGCCTGGAAACGGGCCAGGGCCCGATGGCCGGGCCACATAGGCGGTGATGGGCGTTCCGTCATGACCGTTGATGGTCACGTTCTCGCACGTCATGCCGCGGTAGAATGACATCGGGCTCTCTCCATGGACGTTGATTTCGGGGCCTCGCCGTATTGCATGGCGCGGCGGTCGGGTGCCGCATGGTCACTATTCGACGATCGCCGGGCACGCGCAACAGCCCGGGCGATGTCGATCGGTGCGGGCGGCAGGAGAAAGCCGCCGCGCGCTCAGGGCAGGTTGTCGCGCAGGAAGATGTCGATGCGGATGCGCTCCTGGTCGGGATTGATCGGCGCGCCGCTGCAGCGCGCCAGCAAAACCCGGGCGGCCGAGCGGGCCTCGTGGCCGGCGTTCTGGTCGATCACCGTGGCGATCACATCGCACAGCAGCAATCGCCTGGTCTCGGCACTCAGTTCGTGGGCGATCCACACCACTTTCTGCGCGCGGCCGGTCTCTTTCAGCGCGGCCGCGATGCCCTCGTTGCCGGCGCCGATGTTGTAGAGGCCGACGAGGTCAGGGTGGGCGGCGAGCAGTGCCGCGGCGTGGGCGCGGTTGCGGGCGGGATCGTCATGCCCCTCCAGCACCGGCAGTACGGTGAAGCGCGGGTATTCGGTCGCCATTACCTGGTTGAAGCCGAAATGCCGCTCGGCGTGGTCACGCAGCGCGAGCGAACCGGCAATCACCCCGATCGGCCCTTCTGCCGCGCCGCCGAGGAAACGGCCCATCAATGAACCCGCCGTGCGCCCGGCGGCCGGGTTGTCGATGCCGACGTAGTGGAACCGCTGCGAGGTTGGCGCGTCCGACACCAGGGTGACGACATGGGTGCCGCGTGCCGCCAGGTCATCGATGGCGGCCCGTACCCGCGGATGCTCGACGGCCACTGTCGCCACGGCGTCGTACTGCGCCGGCATCGTCTCGAGGGCGATGGCAAGGGCGGACGGGTCGAACACGTCGACATGGCGGATGTCGATCAAGGCCTCGGGCGCCAGGGCAACGGCGGTATCGCGTACATAGGCCTCAAGGCTCGCCATGAAGCTGTTCGCGTTGGCCGGCAATAGGAAGACGAAGCGCAGGCTGCGGTTGCGCGCGAGTAAGGCGGCGGCGGGGTGGGCCCGGTAGCCGAGGCGGGTAACCGCCGCCTCGATGCGCGCGCGGGTAACCGCGCGCACGCCGGGGCGGCCGTTGAGGGCGCGGTCAGCGGTGGCGAGCGAGACGCCGGCTTCCCGCGCCACATCCTCCAAGGTCGCCCGGCGCGGGAGGTCGGGTCCCTCCCCGTTCATTGCCCACCCTTCATCGTGCCGCCCAGAGCATCCCGCGGGTCAACATGGTGCGCAGTTCCGGCACGTCGAGTTCGTAGGCCCGATGCCCGAGCGCACAGTAGAACACCCGCCCGCTGCCATAGTGCTTCTTCCACGCCACCGGCATCACCACCCCCTTGGTCCACGGGGCATGCTCGCCGGAGAAGGTTGTGGTTGCCAGCACCTCGTTACCCGGATCGACATGCATGTAGTACTGCTCGGAGCGGTACTCGAAATCACTGATGCCGGCCATGATGGGGTCATCGGGGCGGGTGATCTCCACGGTGTAGTCGATGATGTTGCCGGGATGCGCCACCCACTGGCCGCCGCACATGAATTGGTAATCCACCGCGTTACGGAAGGCGTCGCCCATGCCGCCGTGATGCCCGGCCAGGCCGACGCCACCCTCGACCGCCGCGCACAAAGCCGCCGCTTCCGGCTTCTCGATGGATGACATGGTGTGGATCGGGATGATCAGCGAATAGTCGCGGATCGCCGGATCAAGGAAGCTCGCCGTCTCGGTTTCCATCCGCACCTCGAACCCCTCGGCGCGCAGCCAGCCGCGGATCATCGAGGCACAAAGGTCAGGGTCATGGCCGGACCAGCCGCCCCAGACGATCATTGCAGTGCGTTTCATCGGTATGTCTCCTTGATCGCTGAGCTAGTCGAGCTGCCCGTCCGGCTTTCCGGCCGGCAGCATTGCGGGGCGCTCGACGGTGGTTTCCAGCATGATGCGCCGACCCTGGTCGGACGATAGCTGGAACGCCTCCATCGCCTCGAGCACATGCAGGGCCAGGGCGCCGCTCGCGCGATGCGGCCGGTCCGCGAGGATCGCGGCGGCCATGTCGGCAACGCCGATCGAGCGGAACTCGCCCTCGGTGTGCGCGTGGGTCAACGGCTGCGCCTGCCACTCGCCGCCGGTCGCCGCCAGCATCACCTCGCCGCCGAAGCGGTTGGGGTCGGGCACCAGCAGGCTGCCCTTGGTGCCATAGAGCTCGATCGGCGTGTGGTTGTGCTTCGGCACATCGAAGCTCATCAGGATGGAGACCACGGCGCCGGAGACGAATTCCAGCATGCCGGCGACATGGGTGGATACCTCGACCGGGATCTGCGTGCCGGCGAGGGGGCCGGTGGCGACGGTGCGCTCCTGGCGCGGCCGGCTGGCGCTGCCCATCACGGAGGCGATGGGGCCGAGCAACTGCACAAGGTCGGTGATGTAGTACGGCCCCATGTCGAGCATCGGCCCGCCGCCGCGCAGGTAGTAGAAGCCGGGTGCCGGGTGCCACAGCTCATGGCCAGGCCTGGCGAAAATCGCGGTGCCGGCAACCGGGGTGCCGATGGCGCCATCATCGATCAGCTTGCGCGCCGTCTGGTGGCCGCCGCCGAGGAACGTATCGGGCGCGCAGCCGACGCGCAGGTTCTTCTGCGCGGCCAGTTCCATTAGCTTGAGCGCCTCGCCCATATCCACGCCCAGTGGCTTTTCCGAATGCACGTGCTTGCCGGCGTTCAGCACCGCGCGGCTGACATCGGTGTGCGCCAGCGGCACCGTCAGGTTGACGACGATCTCGATATCGTCACGCTTCAACAGCTTGTCGACCCGCATGGCCGGCACGCCGAACTCCTTGCCCCGCACCTCGGCTGGCGCGGTGCGGCTGTCGGCCACCGCGCGCAGTTCGATCTGGGGGAAGCGCTGCATCGCGGTCATGTAGGCCCGCGATATGACACCGCAGCCGATGACGCCGACGCCGATCTTTCTCATGGTGAGCTCCGTCTGTGCAGGGAATTGGTTGGACAATGGATCAGCCCTTCACCGCGCCGGCGGTCAGCCCGGCAACAATGTGTTTCTGGGCGAACAGGAACAGCACGACCGTCGGCAGGATAGTCAGCGTGATGAAGGCAAGGATCAGGTTCCATTCGGAAGAAAATTCGCCCTGGTAGACCATGATGCCGAGCGGCCAGGGATAGAGCCGGTCGCTATTGAGCATCACCAGCGGCACCAGGTAGGCATTCCAGGATTGTACGAAGACGATGGTCCCGACGGTGGCCAGGATCGGGCGGGACAGCGGCAGCGTGATGTGGCCGAAGAAACCGATATAGGAGCAGCCATCAACCACCGCGGCCTCCAGCAATTCCGGCGGCAGGTCGCGGAAGAACCGGCGCAGCAGCAGGATGCTCATCGCCAGACCGAAGGCAACCTGCGGCAGGACGATGCCGAAATAGGAATCGAGCAGGCCAAGGTCGCGCACCTTGATGAACAGCGGCAAAATGGCGGTGGCGGCGGGGAACAGCAGGCCGGCGGTGATGTAGGCGAACAGCATCTCGCTGCCGAAAAAGCGCAGATGGGCGAACACGAAGGCCGCCATCGAGCCGGTGATCAGCGTGAGCGCCACGGTGAGGAGCGCGATGGCCAGCGAGTTGCCAAGCAGGGTCCAGTAGCGCGATGAAAACAGGATGTCGGCGTAGTTGTGCCACTCCCAGCTATGCGGCAGCCCGAACGGATTGGTGCGCAACTCGCCCAAGGACTTGAAGCCGCCGAGCACGGTGGCCAGGAGCGGAGTGGCGACGAACAGCACGGCGGCGCAGAGGAAAAGCGCCTTGAAGGCGACGGTGCCGTCGAGACGTGCCTTACTCATCGCGCATGAACCAGCGTTTATAGGTGAAGGCAAAGGTGACGCAGATCAGGAACAGGATGACGCCGACCGCCGAACCAAAGCCAACGCGCATCCGCGTGACGCCGAAAGTGTAGAGGAAGCTGACGATGGTATGCGACGAGTCCGCCGGTCCGCCGCGCGTAAGCGGCATGATCAGGTCAAATAATTGGAGCGAGCCGACCACCGAGAAAAACACCGAGAGGCGGATGGTGGGGCTCAGCAGCGGGATGACGACATGGCGCTGCAACTGCCATCCGGTGGCGCCATCGATCCGCGCGGCCTCGATCACGCCGCGGTCCAGGCCCTGCAGGGCGGCGATGAACAGCATCATGTGGAAGCCGAAATACTTCCATACGATGACCACCAGGATCGCCGGCATCGCTGTCGCGGGGCTGGCGAGCAAATGCGGCGCCTCGGCACCAAACCAGCCGTAGATCGTGGCGAGCAGGCCGTAGTTGCCATCATAGATGAAGCTGAACATCAGGCCGGTGGCGATCTCGGCCAGGATGTAGGGCAGGAAGAACAACATGCGCAGCGCGACGGCGCCACGGAAGCGCTCGGCCAGGATGATCGCCAGCGTCATCGCCAACGGCAGCTGTACAAGCAGCGAAACCGCAATCACCTTCAGATTGTTGCCGATCGCGACCCCGAAGGCGCGGTTGTCGAGGACGAAGCGATAATTGTCCAAGCCGATCCAGCGGGTGGGGCGGCCGAAGCCGTTCCAGTTGAACGCGGAGTACCAGCCCGCCTCCCCCGCCGGCAGCACCACGAAAATGCTGAACAGCAGCAAAGCGGGGGGCAGGAACAGCAGGATTGCCGCCCACTTGCTGCTGTCGCGGCGTCTTACGGCGAAGCGCATTTGAGGGGCGATCCTCAATTACCCTGACGGAAGGCGTCCTGGATCGCCTTCGCCGCCTGCATCGGTGTCATCGTGCCGCCGGCGATCTCGGCGGTCGCATCATTGACGACGCGTCCAACATTCGGGCCGAGATCCTGGTCGTAGAAGTTCTGGTGATACTTCGACGCGGCGATGTTGTGCGCGATGTTGCGCATGAACTCGCTGCCGAGGCCGGATTCCGCGCCCTTGTAGGTGGGGATGATGTAGTTGCCGGCGGCCAGGCGCTTCTGCACATCCGCGGAAATAAAGTGCTTGATGAAGCCGACAGCCTCCTTCGGCGCGCCCTTGGTGACCAGCCAGCCATTGATGCCGCCGAGCGTGTCGGACGGATCGCCCTTGCCGCCGGAGACGATAGGAAAGTTGAACCAGCCGATATTGTCGTCGCCGACCCCGGCCTTGCTGGCGGACAGGGTCCGCTGGGTGACGTAGAAGCTGGAGATCGCGAGCACCATCGCGGCCTTGCCGTCGCCAAAATATCCAACCGCGTCGGGGTTCTTGAAGCCGAGGAATCCGGTCTGGAACGGCTGCAGGTCGACAAGTTGCTTGAACAACTCGCCGGAGCGCTGGAACACCGGGCTCTCGAAGCCGCCATTCTCGCCCTTCAGGGCAGCCTGGAAGCCAGGTTTTCCGCCAATGCGTACGGCGAGATGCGTCCAGTAGAAATGCAGCGGCCATTTGTCGGCGCCGCCAACCGCAATGGGGGTGACGGAAGCGCCCTTCAGCTTACGCACGGCGTCGAGCAGGTCGTCCCACGAGGCGATCTTGCTGCCGTCGACGCCGGCCTTCGCAAAGAGCGCCTTGTTATACATGAAGCCGACCTGGGAGACGGTATGCGGCAGACCATAGAGCCGGCCATCGACGTTGAACGCGGCAACGGCGCCAGGCGACAGGTTGTCCTTGTAGTCCCCCACCGCGGCGGTGATGTCTTCCAGCACACCGGCCTCGACCTGGGATTTCAGCACCCCGCCGGCCCAGCTGTAGATGATGTGCGGCCGCTCCTTGGATTGCAGCAGGGTGGGCGCCTTGGCCTTGTAGGCCTCGTTCTCGAGGAACGACATCTCGATCTTCACGCCCGGATTCTTGGCCTCGAAGTCGCGCGCGACCTCTTCCCAGATCTTCACCTGCGCCGGATTGGCCTCGATATGAAGCCACTTCACGACGGTATCCGCGGAGGCGGCAATGTGGCTGGACAAGGCGAGCGTGGTGGTGGCGAGCAGGATGCGCCGGGTGATGGCCATGGTTTCCTCCGATCCCCGTTATGATTGCCCCGAGTTTGCGGCATGAAAATGAGGTGCGCAACTCATAATTTGACGGCAGGACGCGGGGGCCGGGTGGCGGCCATGGTTCACCCGGAACTGGCAGGCGCGGACGGCTCAGGGGCTCACAGGTAGCCGGCCCCGGCCTCCTCGGCGAAGCGGGCCGGGTCACCTTCCCAGACGATGCGACTGTGTTCGATCACATAGACACGGTCCGCATGCGGCAGCGCGAATGTGACATTCTGTTCGCCGAGCAGCACCGTGATGTCGGTGGTCTGGCGCAGGGTTTCCAGTGCCTTGGAGAGTTGCTCCAGGATTACCGGAGCGAGGCCGAGGGTGGGTTCGTCGAGGATGAGCAGCTTGGGGTGCATCATCAGCGCCCGCGCGATGGCCAGCATTTGCTGCTCGCCGCCCGAGAGGGTGCGGGCCGCCTGGCCCTGGCGGGACTTGAGGATGGGGAAGAGGCCGAAGAGCCAGTCGAGCTGCCTGGTGCTTTCCGCCGGCGTCATGTGCTGGCCACCCAGGTCGAGGTTCTCGCGAACGCTCATGTCCCCGAACAGTTCCCGGGTCTCCGGGCATTGGACGATCCCGGTGCGCGCGATGGCGCCCGCGGTCTTGCCGGCCAACGGGGTGCCGCGCCAGTTGATGGCGCCACTGTAGGGCACCAGGCCGGAGATGGCGTTGAAAAGGGTAGTTTTCCCGGCACCATTGAGGCCAACCACCGAGACGAACTCGCCCTCGCCCACATGGATCGAAACGTCGTCAATCGCGGTGGCCTTGCCGTAGAGCACGCCGAGGTTGCGCACATCGAGCAGCGGCGTGTGGCCCTTGCCTTCGCGTTCCGGGCGGGCGGCGGTTTCGATCTTGCCGCCGAGATAGACGCGCCGGACGGTCTCGTTGGCCATCACCTCCTCGGCGGTCCCTTCGGCCACGTGTTCGCCGAGATACATCGCCAGCACGCGATCCACGAGCGCCGCGACGCCCTTGACGTTATGGTCCACCAGCAGAACGGCGTGGCCCTCGGCGCGGAAACTGGCGATCAAATTGGAGAAATCAGTCACTTCGGCGGCGGTGAGGCCAGCGAACGGCTCATCAACCAGCACAACCTTGGGATTGCGGGCGATCGCCTTGGCCAGTTCCAGGCGTCGCAGATCGGCGAAGGCGAGGGTGCGCGGCAGGCGGTGCATCACCGCCGTGAGGCCCACCCGCGCCGCGATCGCCTCGGCCCGCTGCCGCACGCTGTGGTCGGTCCGCAGCATCAGCAGGTTGTCGGGCAACAGGGCCAGGATGATGTGTTCCAGGATGGTTTGGCGCTGCAACGGGCGGGCATGCTGGAACACGATGCCGACACCCTGCCGCGCGATGCGGTGCGTGGGCCAGCCCGCAACGTCGGTGCCGGACAGCTTGACCGTGCCGGCATTGGGCTTCTCGATGCCCATGATGCATTTCATCACGGTGGACTTGCCGGACCCGTTGGGGCCGATGAGGCCGAGGATTTCGCCGGCCTCGATCTTGAAGCTGATGTCCTTGACCGCGACCAGGCCGCCAAAGCGTTTGGTGAGGCCGCCGACTTCGAGAAGCGCGGTCATTCGCGGCCTCCGGTGTGCAGGTAGTTGCCGAGGAAGCCGCCGGGGAAGAACAGGATCACCACCAGGGCGACCGCGGAGACCACGAAGGTCGCAAGCTGCCCGAGGGGCCGCAGCACCTCGTTGGCGCCGATGAGAAAGATCGAGCCGACGGCGGCGCCGAGGATGGTGCGGCGCCCGCCCAGGACGGCCGCGATGATGACGTTCACGCCCACCGCGATATCCACCACCGTGCCGACCGATGCGGTGCCCATATAGAAAATCAGCATGCCGCCGGCGAGGCCGGAGAAGAAGGCGCTGATGCAGAACGCGGTGAGCTTGTGCTTGGCGACGTTGAAGCCAAGCGCTGCGGCCTCGATCGCATCTTGCCCGCTGGCTTGCAGGATCAGGCCGACGGGGGAGCGGGAAAGCCCGAACAGGATGCCGCCGCTCACCACCATGAAGCCGAAGGCGTAGAAGTAGTTGGTGGTCTCGTCGATCGAGAGGACATCGGGAATGTCGATGCCGATCTCGCCGCCGGTGATCCCGGCGTTCAGCACGATGATGTTCTGCAGCATCAGCACCGCCACCAGCGTGATGAGGCCGAAATAGGGGCCACTCAGCCGCAGCGCCGGCACCGCGAGCACGGCACCGCCGATCACCGCCGCCACCGCGCCGCAGGCAAGGCAGGCGGGGATCGGCCAGCCCCAGTAGTGGTTGAGCAGGGCCGCGACATAGGCGCCGACGCCGATGAGAAAGCTCGGCCCGAAATTCACCTCGCCGGCGAAACCGAACAGCAGGTCCCACGACATGGCAAATACGGCGGTGTAGTACGCCACCGTCAGCAGCCCGAGGATGTAGCCGCCAACGCCAAGCGGCAGCAGCGCCATCACGATCAGCGCCGGGGCGACAAGCAGGAAGGTGCGGTTGCGCGCCATGGTCACCGCCTCCCCAACAGGCCCTGCGGCCTGACATAGACCACCGCCACCAGCAGCAGGAGCACGGGAATGGTGCGGATGGAGGGCGAGACGAGATAGGCGGTCATGGTTTCGAGATAGCCCACGACATAGGCTGCGATGAGCGAGCCCGACACGCTGCCGAGCCCGCCGAGGACGACAATGGAAAACGCCGAGGCGGTCAGCGTGCCTGCATTGTCGGAACTCACGCCGAGGAAGGCGCCGAGCAGCACCCCGGCGATGCCGGCCAGCACGCCGTAGATCATCCAGACCAGCAGATAGATGCTCGACATCTCGAAGCCCAGCAGGGTCAGCCCGCGCGGGTTCATCGAGGCGGCGAGCAGCCGCTTGCCCATGCGGGTACGGTTGACCAGCGCCCACAGCAGGCCGATCACCGCCCAGGACAGGCCCGCGGTCAGGATCTCGTTCCACGGCGTGCGTACGCCGGCGATCATCACCACACCCTCCACCAGCGGGCGCACCGTCTTGGGATTGTTGGTGAAGAAATAGGCGATCGCCTCCTGCAGCATGATGCCCCACAGCAGGGTGCCGGTGAGGACGAAGATCTCCTTCTCCTCGCGCGGGATGGCCCGGGAATCCTGAATCGGGCGGACAATCACCCGGTAGGTGACGAAGGCACAGACCAGGCTGGCCGCCACGCCGGCAAGCGCGCCGATGTAGGGGCCGGTGCCAAAATTGCCGGCCACCGCCCAGGCGATCACCGCGGCGACCACCATGATGGCGCCGTGCGACAGGTTCAGGACGCCGGATACGCCGAAAATCAGCGTGAAACCGGTTGCGCCGAGGGCATAGAGCGAGCTGATCGCGAAACCGTCGATCAGGATCTGCAATGCGAGCATGGGCCTCCGTCCGGCCGGGCCGGCGGTTCAGGGCGTAAGCGAGGAAAGGGCGGGCGGCACGAAGGCCGCCCGCGCGTCGTGCTACTGCGGCAGCTTGATGAACGACGGGAAGGTCATCTTGCCGGTCGCTGCGGCCGGCGGCCACACCGTCACCGGGTTGCCCTTCTGCCACTGTACCATCAGCCCGGTGATGTAACCCTCGCCGATCCGCATGCCGTGGGCGAAGGTATCGCCCTTGGGCAGGAAGGTGATGCGGCCGATGGTGCCAACGTGGTCGGTCCTCTCCATCGCCTCCACCATTTTGTCGGGATCTGTGCTGCCGGCCTTCTTGATGGCTTCGGCCCACATGTAGACATCATCGTACGAGGTGTAGGCGGCGTAACCCGGCAGGTTGCCGTATTTCTTCTGGTAGTTCTTGGCGAACGGAATGGTCTTGGCGGTTACCGCAACGTCAGGCGCGGAGACCATGTTGAAGATCACGCCCTCGGTCGCACCGTTGGTGTCCTTCCAGAAGGTGCTGTTGGTGGCCTGGCTGGACACGCCGTACATCGGGATCGGTACCTGCTGCTGCTGCCACTGCACCGTCGGCTGCACGCCGACATGGCTGATGCCGGTGATGATGACGTCAGGCTTGATGCCCTCGATCTTGTTGAAGATCGGGGTGAAATCGGTGGTGTCGGGCGAGAGGCGGATATGGTCGAGCACCTTGATGCCGATCTCGGGCAGGCACTTGAGGTATTCGGCATCGAGCGGGATGGTCCAGGCGGCATCCTCGCTCATCACCACCGCGGTCTTCATGTGCAGGTCGGTCACCAGGAGCTTCTTGGCGCCCTCGCACACCGCATCGGCAATCTGGGTCGAGGCGAGATAGCCGTGGAAGACGTATTTCATGTGGTCGTAGTCGTCATGCACGCGCTTGGTGATGTCGTTGCTCGCGGCACCCGGCGTGATCATCGGCATCTTGAGGCGCCCGGCCCAGGGCTCAAGCGCGAGAACAACTTCGCTGACATAGCTCGCGATCACCGCATGAACCTTGTCCTGCTGCGCCGCACGCTGGAACGCGCGCACGCCATCGGCCGCGGAGTTGTGGTCATCATACTCGATGATCTCGATCATCCGGCCATTGACGCCGCCGGCGGCATTGATTTCTTCGGCCGCGAGCTTGGCGCCGTTGGGGATACCGACGCCGCTGATGGCCGAGGTTTCAGCGATGGTGGCGATCTTGATCGGATCGGCGGCCTGGGCCGGCGCAGCCGCGGCCGCAATACCGAATACGCCGCCGAGCAGGATATTCCTCAATGAAAGACGCATCGTCCCTAATCCTCCGCACTTTTTTAAGTTCAGCCCCGGTTGTCCCGGTTCGCTGCCCACGAAAGATGCGGCATCCGTCATTCATCCGCAACCGGCGCGGGGTGCGGGCTGCTCACGGCAGCCGGTTCGCCCGCCGGTTGCGGCCGTTCTGATGCAGCACCACGGCGGTCGCAACGCCGTCATCCCGCCGTTCGAAGCTGAGTTGTGCATCCACCACCCGGTAGAAGAACCGCGTGTCGCTCTCGGCGAACACCTCGTACTCCGCCTGGCCGGTCGCCTGCACCATCAGCCGGCCACCGCGTGGCGTGACGGTGAGCACGAACTGCGGCGTGATGGGGTACTTGCCGGCCAGGCCGGCAAGCCGCTCCGGCGCGATTGTCACCTGCCGATAAATCTTCGGCAGCGGGAATGAACCATTGATCAGATGCTGCCCGATCATCGGTGTGCTGGACCCGCTGGACGTGTTGGCCACCAGCACGGCGGCCCGGCCGCTGCGCGCCGAATAGCCGATGAATGTGGTGTGTCCGCCGGTGTCGCCGTCCTTCCACACCAACTCGTCGTCATGCTGCACGCGCAGAAACCAGCCGGCACCGACGACGGTGTCACCCATGTCGGTCTGCCGGCGCACCTCAAGCAGCCGTGCGAACGCCGCGCGGAGGGGGCCGTCCTGCCGGTTCTGGCTCGCGCGGAGGAAACGCATGAGATCATTGGCGCTTGACCGCAGCGCCCCGGCGCCGGCCAGCGCCGGCAGTTCCCAGTGCGGCACCTCCGCCAACCCCGAATCATGGGCCGGCACGAAGCGCGGCCGCATCGAGGGCGTCAACGTGATGCGCGTGCTTTCCAGCCCCAGCGGGGCGCAAATCCGTGACACCACGAGGTCCTCGTAGCTGCGTCCGGCCCGCAGGGCGAGCGCATGGCCGAGCAATCCGAAGCCGAGATTGGCATATTCGTAGTGGGACCCCGGGTAATAGCGCGGCACCAGCGTCGAGATTGCCGCGTGGAGTTGCGCCTCGGTGTAGTCGGCATATGGATTGCTCGGATCAGCGGGCGCGAAGTTGGCCGGCATCCGGGGCAGGCCGGAGGTATAGCAGGCTGCTGAAAAACGGTAGCGTATTGGCTTCTGACGTGATTCTCTGGGTTTCGGGTGAGAAGCGGGTAGGGTCATGCGCGGCAGCGACGCGGTATCGGGTGCACTGTTCAGTTACGTGGATTTGGAGAAGCGGGTGCGTCCCGGTCACCCGCTTCGGGTGATCCGAGCCATCACCAACGAGGCACTGGCCAGTCTTTCGGTGGCGTTTGACGCGCTGTATGCGCCGGAGGGCCGGGACTCGATCCCCCCGGAGCGGCTGCTGCGGGCGTTTCTGCTGCAGGCCTTCTACAGCATCCGCTCGGAGCGGCAGTTGGTCGAGCGCATTGAGTTTGATCTGCTGTTCCGCTGGTTCGTGGGTCTGGGTGTGGACGACCCGGTATGGGATGCGACGACGTTCACCAAGAACCGGGACCGGCTGCTGGCCGGTGAGGTGGCGGCCAAGTTCCTGGCCGCCGTGCTGGCGCATCCGAAGGTCAAGCGACTGCTGTCGAGCGAGCACTTCTCGGTGGACGGCACTCTGATAGAGGCATGGGCCAGCCCGAAGAACTTCCGGCCGCGGGATGGCTCCGGGCCGCCGCCTGGTGCGGGCCGGAACGGGGAGCAGGATTTTCGCGGCCAGAAGCGCCGCAACGACACGCACGCATCGACCACGGACCCCGATGCGCGGCTGTATCGCAAGGGTCGCGGCAAGGAGGCGAAGCTCTCCTTCATGGGGCATGCGCTGATGGAGAACCGGAACGGTCTGATCGTCGGCGCGCTCGCCACCCGCGCCTCGGGTCACGCCGAGCGGCTGGCGGCTCTGCATCTGATCGATCCATATGCCGACCGCCCGAATACGATCACCCTGGGCGGCGACAAGGGCTTCGACGCGCAGGACTTCGTCGCCGAGTTGCGTGAGATCAACGTCACCCCGCATGTGGCGCAGAACATCAGTGGGCGGCGTTCGGCGATTGACGGCCGCACCACCCGTCATCCGGGCTATGCCATCAGCTTGCGCATCCGCAAGCGCATCGAGGAAGCGTTCGGTTGGGCCAAAACCGTCGCCGGGCTACGCAAGGCGCGCCATCGTGGCCTGCCCAAGATCGACTGGCAGTTCACCTTCGCGATGGCCGCCTACAATCTGGTCCGATTGCCGAAGCTGTTCGGAGCCGCCGCATGACGCCCGGACCCCACCCAAAGTGACCCGCTGGCGCGAAAAGACGCCATGAGACACCCATGAGACACCGTTGAAACCGCCGCAACACCCTGCGCCAAAACCACGATCAACCAAAAGCCCAGCCGAAAGTCCAATTTTCAGCAGCCTTATAGGTCGCCAGGTCGAGCAACGACATGTCCTTGCCGTCGAACGCCTGAGGCCGGCCTTCGGGCGGCAGGTATCTCGCCACCGGATCGTCCAGCGCCACCTCGCCGCGCCCAACCATGTCGGCCAGTAGCAGCGCGGTAAACACCTTGGTGATCGACCCGATCTCGAACACGCTGTCGCCGTCGAGCGGCCGATCGCCCGCGGTGCTGGATCGCCCGGCGGTGACGAGGCGCGCCTCCCCGCCATCCAGCAGCGCCGCGACATAGCCGAGACTGTCGCGACTTTCCTCTACTCTGGCGGTGAGGAGCGCCTGCACCCCATCCGCCGCCGCGCCCTGCGCCCAGGCCGCCCGCCCCGCCGGCACCGCCAGTGCCGCCAGCAGTGCAGCCCGCCGGCGCAATTTTCCGCCCGAACCCTCAGACATTCCGCCGCCTCCCCGATGCCCTCAGTGATGAATACCAGGCTGACCGCGCCCGCATCGTTGGTAATCCCATCAACCCCACCGGTTGCAACCCGGCGCATCTTAACATTGCTTCGGCCGCCCGCCTGTGCGTAGCTTACCGCTCACGAAGGTGGGGAAACCCACGATGTCTGTCGCGTCCTAGAATGCCGAATGACTTGTGGCTCAGGGTTTGACGAACGTCCGTGACTATCCACGTCTGCTTTCGTCACCCCCCTGGCCTGCCGACAATGACGGTACCGCCTCAATCACAACCGGGGAATCACCTCGGGATCGCAGGGGAGATAACGACGGCAATGACCATGAAACATGTGACTCGTCGCGGAGCAATCAAGCTGGGAGCTGCGGCGACCGCGCTGCCGCTGGTTCATATCCGAACCGCGGCGGCGGCTGGGAAATTATCCCTGTTCCTGTGGGACCACTGGGTGCCCGCCGGCAACGATGTCGCCCGCAAGCAGATCGCCGCCTGGGCGGACAAGAACAAGGTGGAGGTGTCGCTCGATTTCATCACCTCCAATGGCTTCAAGAACCTCCTCACCATCAACGCCGAGGCCCAGGCCAAGACCGGCCACGACATCATCACCATCCCCAACTGGGAGGTGCATAATCAGGCCGCCAACCTCGAACCGGTGGATGACGTGGTGGGCCGCATCGTCGCCAAGGCCGGCCAAGCCAATCGTGTCGCCACCTATCTCGGCAAGGTAAAAGGCAGTTGGCTGTCGGTGCCGTCAAGCTGGGGCACCCAGAACAAGGGGCCGTGCGGGCGCATCTCCATCCTCAAGGCCGCCGCCGGGCTCGATGTGATGAAGATGTTCCCGGCGCAGGATGTCACCACCCCGGAATCGAAGGGCTGGGACTACGAGGCCATGCTGAAGGCCGCCGAAGCCTGCGCCAAGATCGGCAAGCACTTCGGCATCGGCCTCGGCATCACCGCGGACTCGGTAGACACCGCCGGTGCCATTTTCGCCGCCTACGGGGCGGAACTGGTCAACTCCGATGGCCAGATCACGGTGGAGTCCGATGCCGTCAAGCAGGTGCTGGAATATGGCTCGCGGCTGGTGAAGTTCCTTCCCGCCGATGCGGTCAGCTACGATGATGCCTCCAACAACCGCGCGCTGATCTCAGGCAATTCGGCGATGATCTGGAATCCGCCCTCGGCCTGGGCGGTCGCGGTGCGCGACAGCCCCGCCGTGGCGCAGGATTGCTGGACCTTCCCCGCGCCGAGCGGGCCCAAGGGCCGCTTCATGCCGCACAGCATCAACTTCTGGGGCATCTGGAAATTCAGCCCCAACAAGACCGCCGCCAAGGAGCTGATCGAATACCTGATGCAGCGCGACATGTCCGAGGAACGCGACAACGCTGTGCTGGGCTACGACCTGCCACCCTACGAGAACTTCACCGACTTCAAAGTGTGGGCGGAGACCGGCCCGCCGAAGGGAACCGTGTTCAACTACCCTGAGCGCAAGGTCCACGGCAGCACCACCCATCTGGCCGCCATGCCGGCGCCACCCGATATCGCGGTGCAGATCTACAACCGCGGCACCATGCCGACGATGTTCGCCAAACTGCAAAGCGGCCAGACGATCCCGCAGGTGATCGCCTGGGCGAAGGAAGAACTCGAAGGCTTCGTGCGCTGATCGGCACGGCGGGCCGCGCACGCGCGGCCCGCCGGATGTTCACTATCGGGAGGATCGTGCATGGCCGATGGCAGCACATTCGTGGCTGGTTCCAACTCCTTTGCGCCGCTCACGCGCACCCGGCCGGGCAGCGTGCAACGCTTCCTGCGCCGACGATCCACCACCGCCGTGCTGCTCGCCATGCCGCTGATGCTGCTGATCGGCACGCTGGTGATCTATCCCGCAATCTACTCGCTGTACCTGGCGATGCTGAACAAGCGGATGACGGCGTTCGTCGGGCTGGGCAACTTCGCCTTCCTGCTCAAACGCAACACCTTCCAACTGGTGATTTTCCAGTCCTGCCTGTTCGCCGTCACCTCGGTGATCCTCAAGGCGCTGCTTGGCTTCATCCTGGCCCACCTGATGCACAACATCCCGGGCAAGAGCCAGCGCATCTGGCGCGGCCTGTTGCTGATCCCGTGGGTGATCCCGCTGGCGCTCTCCACCCTTTCCTGGTGGTGGTTGTTCGATCCCGCCTATTCCGGCTTCAACTGGCTGCTGAACAAATTCGGCTTCGCCTCCATCCCGTTCCTCGGCGTTGGTTGGAACGCCCGCATCGCGGTCATCACGGTGAATGTCTGGTTCGGCACCCCGTTCTTCATGATCATGTATCTCGCCGCGCTGAAATCGGTGCCCGAGCAGCTCTATGAAGCCGCCTCGATCGACGGCGCCGGGGCCTGGCAGAAGCTGTTCTTCGTCACCCTGCCGATGATGCGCAACATCATCAGCATAACCGTCCTGTTCAGCCTGATCGTGACCTTCGCGGACTTCGATATCGTGCGCATCCTCACCGCCGGCGGGCCGCAGGACATGACGCATTTGTTCGCCACCTACGCCTTCGCCGTGGGCATTCAATCGGGCGACGTGCCACTTGGTGCCGCGGTCAGCCTGTTCATGTTCCCCATCCTGGCGGTGGCCGCCTATTTCGTGCTGCGCGGCGTGACCAGGCGCAACCAGGAGATGGCGGCATGAGCGGCGCCAGTCTCGCGGCCGGCGGTATTCCCCGCCGCGCCACCGCCAGCCTGCATCGCCAGCGGGTGTGGGCGTTGTGGGGGAGTTATGCGGCACTCGCGGTTTTCGTGGTGATTTTCCTGGTGCCGCCGTTCTACATGATCGTCACCAGCCTGAAGTCCTCCGCCGAGATATCCGCCCAGCAGGGCAATCCCTGGTATCCGCATTCCCCCACCCTGGAGAACTTCATCTATCTGCTGACCTACAACAACTTCCTGCGCTACTTCTGGAACTCGGTGTGGGTCACCGCGCTCACGGTTCTGGTCTCCATGACGATTTCCATCATGGCAGCCTTCAGCCTGACGCGGATGGGCTTCTGGGGCAGCCAGACCATCGCGACCGGCGTATTCCTCAGCTACCTCATCCCGGCCTCGCTGCTGTTCATCCCGCTGTTCCAGATCGTCGGCTGGCTCGGGCTGATCAACAACACCTGGTCACTGGTGCTGCTGTTCCCCACTTTGGCGGTGCCATTCTGCACCTGGATCATGATCGGCTACTTCAGTTCCATCCCCAAGGAACTTGACGAAGCCGCCCTGATCGATGGCGCCAGCTACCCGCAGATCCTCATCCGCATCTTCATCCCCGTCGCCCTGCCCGGCATCATCGCCGCGACCATCTTCGCCTTCACCATCAGTTGGGGCGCCTTCCTCTACCCGCTCGCCTACCTCTACACCGGGGACCAGTTGACGCTAACGGTGGGCATCATCTCTGACCTCATCCGCGGCGATGTGTTCCTGTGGGGCAAGATCATGGCCGCCTGCGTGCTCGGCGCCTTGCCGCCGGTGATCGTCTACGCATTCCTCATGGATTATTACATTGCCGGGCTGACCTCCGGCGCGACGAAGGGGTAGAACCGCCGTGGCACACGTCTCGATCCGAAATGTCGTCAAGGCCTACGAAGGCCACGTCCAGGCTGTCAAAGGCATCGACCTGGAAATCGCCGACGAGGAATTCGTGGTGCTCGTCGGCCCCTCGGGCTGCGGCAAGTCCACCACCCTGCGCATGATCGCGGGCCTGGAGGAAATCACCTCCGGTGACATCGCCATCGGCGGAGACGTGGTGAATGACGTCCCGCCCCGTGACCGCGACATCGCCATGGTGTTCCAGAACTACGCG
>CAIMWH010000160.1 GCA_903845065.1 uncultured Rhodospirillales bacterium
GCCGGGCTGCGAGGTGGCGATCTTGGCGCCCTCGGCGCCGTAGGAGGCGCTGGCGGCACTGTTCTGGCCGGGCAGGGTCATGGTGCCGCGGGGCATCGGGATGATGCGCGGGCCGGCGCTGCGGACCACCGCGCGGGCACGCAGCAGTTCGATCACGCCGGGCATCACGTCCGGCGGCACCAGGAAGCCGCCCGAGGTGCCGGCCGAGGTGATCAGGGCGCGGGTGACGGGATGGCTCTCGCCATAGATCTCGATCGCCGCGGCGCGTGCCTGATAAATGCTGCCGCCGCCGAGGCCGAGCATCTTGATGGCGCCGCCCAGCACCAGCGAGCGCTCCTTGGCGTATTTATCGGTCTCGGGCGCCGCCGCCACCGTCGGTGCCTGTCCTGCGACCGGCTCGGCCGCGACGCCGGCGAGGTCCTGCGCCACCTTGGCGCGGGTGATCTGCTCGTCGAAGGCGCGGACGGCGGTCTCTTTGTCCGCGTAGTCGCTCTGCTCGGCATCGGAGAGGGTGGGCTGCTCGGCCAGCGCCTTGAACGCGTCGAACGCGGCAGCGCGCTGCTTGCGGAGGTCCGCCAGCTTGAGGGTCATGGTGAGTTCCTTGGAAAGAGGACCAGCCGTTGCCCAAACGGCGATTGGGGCCTCCGGGTTACCCCGGTATCGGGTCAGTCGATGTTGGCGAGTTCGAGAAGCGTGGCGCGGCGCCGGCGCGCATCCAGGCTCAGACCGCGGCCATTGGCGGCGCCGCCGGCCTCATCGATGCCGTCGCTGGTCTGGATGTCAGTGGTATCGGTGTCGGTGCTGTCGATGAATTCGCGCAATTCGCAACGGGCGTCGTCGATGCTGCCGTGGATGGCTTCCAGCGTGGCGCGGTTGGCCTGCGACAGTATCTTGCCGGCGCGATGCGTTGTGCGGGTGGGCAGGTTTTCATCGCCACCGGCACCTTCGCCATCCGTCGCGTCACGGTCGGCGGCGTCGGTGCCATGCGCCCGCGCCGTGACGACGGCGCCGGTATCGGCGGGAACGCTGACGAACGAGCATTCCAGCAACTCCCAGCCGGTGAAGCGCTGCCCGCCGCGCGGCCTGGCCGGATCGAGCGGCTCGCCCTCGGTCGGCTCGAAGCCCACGCTGACCGCGCCAATGACGCCGCTCTTGACCAGCCCGCGGGTGCGGTCGGCGACTTCAGAGATACCCAGCGGAGCGAAGCGGACCCGCGCGATGATCTTGTCGCCGTCGACCCGCACACCCTCGGCCGTGCCAACGGGCTGGCCCGGATCATGCTGCCACAGCACCACCGGATTGGCCCGGTATTGCGCGAGATCGGCACCGCCGGGCACCAGGATGTGGCCATCGCGGGCGATGGCGCCGGTGGACATCACCACTTCGACCTCGTCGTCGCCGATCTCGGTGACCTGGCTCGGGAGCAGTTTGCGGATCATCGACATCACGCGTACGCCGCAGCACCTGCGGCCACGAGCGCGTCAGCCTCGGCCTTGTGCAGCGTCAGGACCGTGCCGCTCGGGTGGGTCCGTGGAAAGTCGAGCGACGCCGCCGGCGCACCCGTGAAGCCGGGCGCAGACGGCGTGCCCGGCTGCCGCGCCCGGACATAGCTGGCCGACAGCATCACCTTGACCGCCGCCGCGCCGTGGTCGATGCGCGCCAGGTCGACATAGATCGTCGTGCCGCCCACGCTGCCGTGGGCGACGTTCTTCACGTTTATCGCCATTGTCTGCTCCTAACCCTCCGGGGCCACGTCATCGGCACCGCCGGACGCCGCGCCATCGACTGGCCCTTGCCCGTCTTTTGGACGGCCCGCGCCGTCGGCGGCCTGGCCGTTCATGTTGCTGCCGAGGGCGGCCATGTTCACCGGCTGCATCAACACATCGCCGCCCGGCACCGCCGGCAGGCGTTCGGCGCGGCGGAATTCGTTGGTCGAGATCAGGCCGGACAGCTTGCCGATGCGGCCGAGATTGTAGCGGGTCAGCGGATCGGCCCGCAGCAGCGCGTCCTCGTTGAGGTCGAGTTCGAGACCCTCCTGGTCGAGATCGAACACCTGCTCGAACTTCTGCTCGATCATGTCGAGCAGCGGCGAGACCGTCGCATTCACATAGGCCTGCTCTTCCTGGATGATCGTCGAGCCGCGCGTGCTGTCCGGCTGCATCAGCTTGCGCGTCGGCACGCCGAAGAACCGCGCGATGTCCTGCACCGTCAGGTTCACCTGGTCGATGAATTGCAGGTCCACCGAGGTCAGTTGCAACGCCTTGGCCTTGACGCCGTTCTCCAGCACCGCGGTGCGGCCGACGTTCTGGATGCCCGCACTGAACGATTCCCAGCCGGACTTGAGCCGGGCTGCCGCCTCGGGATTGAGGCTCTTGTCGGATTCCAGGATCACCGACGGCCGCGCGCCATTGCCGACCCAGCGGCTCTGCTGCTGCGACTGCCCGATCGCCAGCCCGATCGCATCGCGCGCCAGGCCGATCGTCGAGGCGCCGACCAGCATGTTGAACGAGATGCCACGCAGATGCAGCACGTCCTCGGCCGGGATCGCCAGCGGGAACGGCTGCAGCACCGCCGACTGGAACAGGCCCAGCCGGGAGACCTGGTAGAACACCTCGCCGCCCGAGGCCTCCAGCACCACCACCGCATCCGGGTTCAGCCAGATCAGTTCGGTCGGGTTGCCCTTGCCGTCCCGAAGGATTGCGGCATAGCCGTTGCCGCGCAGCACGTAGGAGACGATGAGATCGCGGGTGAACTCGTACCAGGTCTGCACCCGGTTGGGCCGCCGCAGCAGCCGGGCGACCGGATGGTCCTTCGCTTCGATCGTGACCCGGGATCCATCGGGCAGCCGGCGATAGAGGCTGGGCCGGCAGCGCGCGACGTCGGACGACAGGATGCGCGCCGAGGCATAGACCGCCGAGACCGTCATCGCGGTCGCCTGCGACACCGGCAGCCCCGAGGCCGAGGCGATCGAGCCCAGCGGCGGCACCATGCCGCCACTGGCCGGTGTTGCCGCAGCACCGCTGCTGCGCCCGAACAGGCGGGAGAACAATCCTGCCATCAGATCACCAGCAACCCTCTCGTGTCATAGGGCGACGGGGCCTCCAGGGCCGCACTCATCGTCGCCACCCCCACTGCCATCGCCAGTGCCACCAGGGCATCGATCCGGTTCACCGCCCGGCGCTTGCTGAACCAGCGGTTGTCGAACGGGTCGCGCTCGATCGCCGCCGACATGATCGCCGAGATCAGCACCGGGTTGCGGTGGATACGGATCCGCCGTTCCAGGATCAGGGTCTCCAGTTCGTTCAGCGAGCCCGGCATCCACAGCCCGTCTGGCCGCGGCCGGCCGGTGCTGCGGGCGTCCTCGATCTGCTCCTCGGTCGGCTTCGCCCGCCGCCGGCCGCCCTGGGGGTGCTCGATCTGCGGCAGGGTCAGGCCCTGGGCGTCGAGTTCATCCTCCAGCTTGCGGTAGCTGTAGCGGTCATAGGCCAGCGCCCGGACCCGATACTCCGCCGCCACCTCGCCGAGGCGCGCCGCCACGAAATCCAGCCGGATCGTCTTGCCCGCCTCGGCCTGCAGGTGGCCCTGCTCGGCCCAGACATCATAGGGCTGCTGATCCCGCAGCGCCCGTTCCGCCATGGTGTCCCGCGGCGTCCAGGCCTCGATCCAGGCGTCGAAGGTCGGCAGCCGGGCCATCGTGCCGTCGTCGCGCTGCACATCGATAATGCCGGTCGGCAGCACCAGCGCCAGCGCGGTCAAGTCCTGGCTGCCCGACAGGTCGAGGCCGGCATAGGCATCCTCGCCGGACAGGTCGAGCGGATCGAAGTCGGCCAGCACCGCTTCCAGCGCCGCCCGGCTCATCCAGGACTCCTCGGCGTCGGTCCATTGGCAGAAATGCAGCCGCAGGATGCCGTTCAGCTTGCCCGGGATGGCCTTGGCCTGGCGGACC
>CAIMWH010000161.1 GCA_903845065.1 uncultured Rhodospirillales bacterium
ATGGCGGGCAGGGCGCGGACAGGTGCGGCATCGCATCAGGTCGCTCCGCATTCTCAGTTGCTGCCTTCAATTGTTTCTTTCGCGCGTAACGCTCGCGTGCCTTGGCCCTCATCCGCTCCAGATTCTGGGCGCGATACTGCCGATCTGCTTCTCGCGCAGCCTCGCGATCCCGCTCGCGTCGCTCCTGCGACCGCAGCCGGGCCGCGGCACGCTCACGGTCGCCCACGGCTTCGTAACGTAGCACGTATTTGGCAATGACCTTCTCTGGGTTACGCTCCTTCCAACGCTTCATATGCTGCTCCCGCTGCAGTCGGGCCTTCTCAGGATTTGCAGCGCGGCGCTCCCGTTGAGCGGCCAGGATCTGTTCCCGGTTCGCGTCGCGATATCGCTGCTGTGCTTCCCGGTTCCTTTGCTTTTTGTCCGCCACTTTCTCTGCGTCCGTCATTGGTTGCGGAGGTGCAGGCATCGCCTCTGCGGGCTTTCTCCAAGGTGCAGGCATCATGAGAACCTCATGTTGACGATCTCCGTGTATTGGCCGGACGGGCGGGTCTGAATGGCAACCGGCTGCCGAAGTGCGTCCTGGTGCTCCAGCGCCTCGTGGACCGTGGCAGGTGCAGGCAGATGCGGTGCGCGGCGTCGCCACCACGCCACAGCTTTCTCTCGCGGAAACCCTGTGTGCTCCAGGCAAACCCATTCACTGTGCCGCGCGATGCCGCTCTCGTAGGTGACGCGCAGCGAGGTCGGCTTGCCTGGCTTCTCGTGGACTGCGTAGCTGACGCCTTCGACTTTGAACCAGGTGGTTTGGATTTGCGTTGACAGCAGCGCATTGGTCGCAGCGTTCGGTGCCACCTTCACCTCGGGCGGTGGGAAGGCGTAGTCGCATTTAACGCAATGACGCACGCTGGCGTGGTTGATGGTCTGGCACTCCGGGCAGACCTTGATCGGAGCCGCGCCGGGTTCCTCGCCATTTTCTTTTTTCCGTCCATCGACTGTGTCGATCGGGCCGTGGCGCGCGGTATTGCCGGCGAAGTCGAGCACCAGGCAGTCCTCCTTGCCCTCGGCGAGCCGGGTGCCGCGGCCGACCATCTGAACATAGAGGCCGACGCTCTTGGTCGGCCGCAGCAGGGCGATGAGGTCGGTGCCGGGCGCATCGAACCCGGTGGTGAGCACGTTGGCGTTGGTGACGCAGCGCAGGCGCCCCGCCTTAAAGGCGGCCAGGATGCGGTCGCGCTCGGGCGCCGGCGTGTCGCTAGTGACGGTCTCGCAGGAGATGCCGTGGCCGCGGACGGCATCGCGGACGTGGTGAGCATGGGCGACGCCGGAACAGAACACCAACCAGGAGCCACGGCCCGCACCGTGCTCGACAATCTCCGCGACGGCGGCGGCGGTCACCTCGTCGCGATCGACCGCCGCCTCGAGGTCCTTGGCGATGAACTCACCGCCGCGGGTGCCGACGCCGCCGACATCGAGTTGGGTCTCGGTTTGCTTGGGCACGACGGGGCAGAGATAGCCCTGCTGCATCATCTCCAGCACCGGCACGTCGTAGGCGATGTCGGTGAACAACCGGTCCTTGCCCTCGTGCAGCAGCCCGCTGTCGAGCCGATAGGGCGTGGCGGTGAAGCCGACCACTTTGAGCAGGCCGGCGTTGACCTCGTTCAACTCCTTGATGAAGGCCCGATACATACCGCTATCGCTGCGCCCGAGCAGGTGGGCCTCGTCGATCAGCACGAGGTCGCAGCGCTGGACCCGCATGGCGTGGCGATGGATGGACTGGATGCCGGCGAACAGGATCTGGGCGCCGATGTCGCGGCGGGAGAGACCGGCCGAGTAGATGCCGGCAGGCGCCTCGGGCCAGGCCCGCAGCAGGGCCATGAAGTTCTGCTGAATCAATTCCTTGACGTGCGTGAGGACGAGGATGCGGGTGTCGGCGTAGGCGGTGATGGCCTCGCGGATGAACCCGGCAATGCATAGGCTCTTGCCCGTGCCGGTCGGCAGGACAACCAGCGGATTGCCAGTATTGCCCGCGAAATAGTTGTAGAGCGCGTCGATGGCGGCGCGCTGGTAGGGGCGCAGGGTGATGGTCATGCCGCCACCCCATCGCGCCAAGTGCTGCCATCGGGCAGACGATAGCTGACCCAGTCCTCGCCGGCGTCGACCTGTTCGCCCGGCACCAGGTCGGGGAGGTAGAGATGCGCCGCGCAACCGGCGATCTGGTCGCGGCGCGCCAGCGGCACCTGATGGCGGGCGCAATGCCAGGCGCCATCGGCGACCGGCGTGGCGTGCAGGCAGGACCGGCAATGGCGGTCGATCGCCGCGTCGCCATGACAGACAGCATGGTGATCGCAGAACCGGCATTCCCACCAGGCGGGATCCTCGCTGATGCGGGTCGGCGGGCGGAGCGCCGCGACGATGCGCTGCGCACGCGCCAGGATGCGCATGCCGGCCTCGGCATCGTGGTGGAGGCGCTCCTGGTAGAGCGCGTCGTTGTCTTTGCAGACCGCGAGATAGAAGCCGCGCTCGATCCCGGCGAGGTGCATGTAGGCCTGCATCTGCGCCCAGTGCAGCGGCTTGGACTTCTCCACCCCCTCGGCCTGCAGCCTGGTGAACGACTTCAGGCTGTGGGTCTTGAACTCGCAGACATGCCAGGCCTTCGGTGCCTCGGGCAACCCGATCGCCACCGCGTCCATGCTGCCGCCAAAGTGGCCGCCGGGATCGCGCAGATTCCACTGCCGCCCCGTTGCCGGGTCAACGTCGAGTACGGTGACGCCGATCCGGCGCAGGTCAGCGACGAAGCGGGCCTCGGCCAGGTTCCCGGTTTCGAACAGCCGCAACAGTCGTCCGGTGTGCAGGGCCCGGGTTGCCCAGCGGAACGAATACCACAGCGCGCGGTCGCACCCGGTGCCGATCAGGGAGGCACCGAGATGCTCGCGCCAACCGGTATCTGCCGCCGCTTCGTAGGCGGTGTAGATGGCCGAGACCGTAGGCGTGGAGGGGGTGGGGAGAGTGGCCATGGCAGTGCTGCCTCAGCCCGCCCGGCGCCACGGCGGATCGGCAAGCTGTGTGTTCGCCGCTGTGGTGGCCAGTGGAGCCGCGGTCGTAGCCGCTGGCGTGCGGGACAGCGGTGCCGACCGCTGCGCCGGCGCTGGCCGTTGCGCCGGTGCCGTCGCCGCGCCGGATGTCTTGGCAAAGCCCTTGATTCGGTTCTGCTTACGCCGCTCATCAAGAGGAAGATTTTCATCCCGCTTGTCCTGCTCGACCGCCACAGTCAGCATCATCGGCCGGAAGTGCAGTTGCTCGCTGTCGGTGACCTGGATGCGATCGACGGCATGGCAGATTGCCGAGAGCTGCCGCTGCGCGATATCGACAGTCTGCTGGTTGCGGTTCACTAGGTTCAGCCGTTCCCAGAGCTTGCGGCCCTGGTAGGGACCATCGAGCACGTCGAACTCGAGGCAGAGCATCTGCCCGTCGCCCTGCTTGGTCGGCTGCATCTCGCTCTGCACGATCTGGGCGCGGTACTTGCCGGGCGGCAGTAATTCGAACGGAACGGCCGGCTCGACGCCGCTGGCGTCGAAGCTGATTTGTGCCATGGATCAGGCTCCAGTGTTTGTGTTGGGGTCGGCGCTGGCCTCGTAGAACGGGATGCCGGCGGCGAGCGTGGGCCAGTCGAGTTCGAGGCTCTCCTCAAGGCCGAAGCGGTTCTTGGCCAGGAAGGCCGGGCGCTCGACGGTGTGCAGCAAGCGATCGCCGCCGCTGACG